>NZ_JBAKHL010000049.1:0-48935 GCF_036902715.1 Micromonospora sp. CPCC 205546 | reverse complement strand
GCTGTCCTACCGGGAGCTTCGTCCTATCTGGAGCAGCGACACACCGCCGCCTACCTGCTCAGCATGCCTCGGTCACGATGAAAATGGCTCAGCAATCCATCGCGACCTCGGACAAGCTCGACGCCTCGGTGCTCAAGGTGGCCGGGGTCGTGGTCCTCGGCGCGATCATGTCGATCCTCGACGTGACGGTCGTCAGCGTCGCACTGCCGACCTTCCAGCGTGAGTTCGACGCGACCTACGCCGAGGTCGCCTGGACGATGACCGCCTACACGCTCGCGCTGGCCACGGTTATCCCGCTCAGCGGCTGGGCCGCCGACCGGTTCGGCACCAAGCGGCTCTACATGATCGCCCTGGCGCTGTTCACGATCGGGTCGGGCCTGTGCGCCAACGCCGACACGATCGGGCAGCTGATCGGCTACCGCGTGCTCCAGGGCCTCGGCGGCGGCATGCTCATGCCGCTGGGCATGACGATCATGACGCGGGCGGCCGGACCGCACCGGATCGGCCGGCTGATGGCCGTCCTCGGCATCCCGATGCTGCTCGGGCCCATCGGGGGCCCCATCCTCGGCGGCTGGCTGATCGACGTCGCGAGCTGGCACTGGATCTTCCTGATCAACCTGCCGATCGGCGTCGCGGCAATCGTCTACGCCGCCCTGGCGCTGCCGAAGGACAACCCCGAGCCCTCCGAGTCGTTCGACTTCCTCGGCATGCTGATGCTCTCGCCGGGCCTCGCCCTCTTCCTCTACGGCGTCTCCTCGCTGCCCGAGACCGGCACGTTCGCCGACACCGAGGTGTGGGCGCCCATGCTGGTCGGTGGCGTGCTCCTCGTCGCCTTCGTCGTCTACTCCTTCCGGTCCCGGCACCCCCTGCTCGACCTGCGGCTGTTCGCCAACCGCAACCTCACCGTCGCGACGGTGACCATGTTCGTGTTCATCATCGCGTTCATGGGCGCGGGCCTGCTCTTCCCGAGCTACTTCCTGCAGATCCGCGGCGAGTCGACGCTGACCGCCGGCCTGCTGATGGCACCGCAGGGCATCGGCGCGATGGTGACGATGCCGGTGGCCGGGATGCTGGCCGACCGGGTCCCCGTCGGCCGTACCGTGCCGTTCGCCCTGGCACTCATCGCCGTCGGGTTCTTCACCTTCACCCAGGTCGACCCGCAGACGTCGTACGTGCTGCTCTGCGGGTCGCTGTTCGTCATGGGCCTCGGCATGGGCGGCACCATGATGCCGGTCATGACCTCGGCGCTGAAGACCCTGACGGCTCACGAGGTGGCCCGCGGCTCCACCCTGGTCAACATCATCCAGCAGATCGGCGGGTCCGTCGGCGCCGCGGTGATGTCGGTGATCCTCACCAACGAGCTGAAGGGCTCCCGGCCGGTCCCCGGGGTGACCGACCCGAGCGGTGCGCCGGTGAGCGAGGCCCAGCTCGCCATCACCGTCCAGCAGCAGCCGGAGCTGGCCCAGCAGTTCCCGGTCGACCCGTCGCTCATCGCGCGTGGTCTCGACTTCGCCGCCGACTCGTTCGCCACCACCTTCGCGGTGGCGTTCGCGCTGGTGCTGGCGACGTTCGTCCCGGCCGCGTTCCTGCCCCGCCGGCGCGAGCCGTCGCACCTGCTCGACGACCAGCAGGCAGAGCCGGCGAAGGCTCCCGTCATCATCCACTGACGTGGCGCCCGGGCCCCCGGCTGATCGTCCGCGGGGCCCGGGACGCGCCGCTCACCCCGCCCTGGTCGGCTCGGGCGTGGGCCCGGTCGAGGCACTGCCACGGCGTGCGGCGACGACGCCGAAGGCGGCGGCGGTGAAGAACATCAGGATGCCGTAGATCGCGGGCGGCATGGCGATGTCGGTGTTGTCGAGCAGGGCCGGACTGAGCGCGATCGTGATGGCCAGGGTGGCGTTGTGGACGCCGATCTCGAACGACGAGGCGACCGAATCCCGGTGCCCGACGCGCAGCAGGCGCGGCGCCGCGTACCCGATGGCCAGGCTGAGCAGGTTGAACAGCAGGGCGACGAGGCCGACCGCGCCGATGGTGGCGGCGAGTTCGTCCTTGACGCCCAGCACCGCGCCGATGATCACGACGACGAGGACCACGACGGAGAGGATCTTCACCGATTTCTGCATGCGCGCGGCGAATGCCGGACGGCGACTGCGCACGAGCATGCCGATCGTGATCGGGACGAGCACCAGGGCGAAGACCTGGAGCACCTTGTCGAACTGCAGGCCGAGCGAGCTGCCCGAGCCCATGAACGCGGCGACGGAGAGGTTGACGATCAGGGGCAGCGTGAACAGGGCGAGCACCGAGTTGATGGCGGTCAGGGTGACGTTGAGCGCGACGTTGCCCTTGAACAGGTGGCTGTAGAGGCTGGCGGTGCTGCCGCCGGGGGAGGCGGCGAGCAGCATCATTCCGACCGCCAGCTCCGGGCGCAGGTCGGCGGCGAGCACCAGGCCCAGGCAGATGGCCGGCAGGATCAGCATCTGGCAGACCAGGGAGACGATCACGGCCCGGGGATAGGCGACGACGCGCTGGAAGTCCGCCACGGTGAGGGTGAGGCCGAGGCCGAGCATGACGATGCCCAACGCGACAGGGAAGAGCACGAGCGACAGTCCGGTACTCACGGCCGTGTGCCTCCTGATCGCGGTACCCAGGGATCACCGGATCCTCACACCACGGTGGTGCGCTCGCATCTTGCATCGTGCGAAGACCTTCGTCAATGGCCTCGTCGACCGGCGACGCCCGGGCGCCGGCCGGGGCGACGAGACCGGGCGACCGGTGGGTGAGGCGTCGTCGCCCCGGCGGCGGTGGCGTCCGACCTCGGCGACGTCCTCATCCGAGTTCCAGGCGCAGCCACGTCGCGAGGTCGCGGAGCTCGACGCGCACCGCCTCGGTCATGGCGTCGGTGAAGGGCACGTCCTGGTGGATCGCATCCACCCGCAGGACGCCCGCCCTGCGCTCCGCGGTGGCGTCGACCTTCCCGACGAGGCGGTCGTGGTGCAGGATCGGCAGGGCGAAATAGCCCCAGCGGCGCTTCGCCTTCGGCTTGTACATCTCCAGCAGGTACTCGAAGTCGAACAGGTCCGCGATCCGGGCCCGGTCGTGCACGAGACGGTCGAACGGGGAGAGCAGGGCGGTCCGCCCGCGAAACGGCTGCCCGAGCGCCGCCGGATCCACGCGCCACGTCCCCGGGACCCCCTCGACGACCGCCCGCTCACCAACCTGCCCGTGCGTACCGGACGCCGTCTCGCGGAGGATGCCCAGCGAACGCAGCCGTCGCTCGTCGCGGATGCGCCGGGCCTCGTCGAGCGGTACGGCGGTCAGGCCGGCCGGGTAGACCCGCTGCGCCACGTCCCAGAGGCGCTGCCGCCCCCGGCGGCCCGCGATCGCGACCTCGCCCCGCATCGTCAGGAACTCCAGCATCTGCGTGACGTTGCGGTTGTTGGTCCAGCCCGTCGACGGCCACGGCACCTGGCTCGTGTCGGGGACGTCGCGGGACGCCAGCGGGCCGCAGCTGTCGAGCCGCGCCAGGACGTCCCGGCGGAACCGGTCGTTGGCCCGCAGCCACTCTCGCTGCCTCTCGTGCTCAGGCCAGACCGCCATGCCGGCGAGATGAAGCGGCAGGTCGCTCATCGGCCGCACCATGGCGCCGTACTCGAACAGGGCCCGGTCCCGCTCCAGCGCCAGCTGGGTGTCCGCCGGCCGGTACGAGGCGCCGAGCCGGCTCCAGGCGACCAGGTCCACGTTCGGCGCCACGGCGGCGGTCGGGTCGATCTGCAACAGGGTGAGCTGCCGCACGAGCGCCAGCAGGTCCGTGGGGCGCGGCACGTCGAGCAGTTGTGCGCGTACGGCGATGCGCCGGGCCTGTCGGCGGTCGAGCGTGAGCATCCGCATCGGCCGAGACTAGCGACTGCCCGCCGTGCCCCGACCGACGTCGGCGGCGGGGCCGGTCGAGGCCGGATGCCTCGACCGACCCCGCCGGAGTCGCGGGTCGCCGACGTGGCGCCGTCACCCAGGTGGGGTCCCGGTCAGGCGCGTGACCACTTCTGGTTGGCGTCACCGGTGCAGTCCCACAGCTGGAGCTTGCCCCCGTTGTTGGGGTTGCGGTCCCGCACGTCGACGCAGCGGTTCGCGCTGAGGTTGACCAGGTCACCGGCGGCGTTGAGCGTGAAGCGTTGCGCCGGGTTGCCGTTGCAGGTGACGAGGTTGACCTCGGTGCCGTTCGCCGTGCCGGCCCAGGCCGGGTCCATGCACTTGCCCATCGCCCGGATCGTGCCGTCGGAGGCGAACGTCCAGGCCTGCGCGGCGGTGCCGTTGCAGTCCCAGATCTGCAGTTTGGCCCCGTCGACCGGGTTGGCGCTCGGGATGTCGATGCAGCGGCCGCTGAGCGCGCCCCGGATCGCGGTGGTGCCCGGCGGCGGGTTGCCGCCCGAGGTGTGGCCCGAGACGCGTACGTAGTCGACGAGCATCTGCTGCGGGAACTGCGTGGAGCCGTCCGGGTAGCCCGGCCAGTTCCCGCCCACCGCCACGTTGAGGATCATGAAGAACGGGTGGTCGAACACCCAGCGTTTGCCGCCCAGCCGACCCGGGTCGACCCGGTGGTACTCGACGCCGTCCAGGTACCAGATGATCGAGTTCGGTTCCCAGTCCACCCGGTAGGTGTGGAAGGCGTCGGCGAGCGGCTGGCCGATGGTGCGGCTGCCGGTGATGCCCCCGCCGCCCGAGTAGCCGGGGCCGTGGATGGTGCCGTAGACGGTGTTCGGCTCCCGGCCGATGTTCTCCATGATGTCGATCTCGCCCGCGTCCGGCCAGCCCACCCCGGCCATGTCGTTGCCGAGCATCCAGAAGGCCGGCCAGATGCCCTGACCGCGGGGGATCTTGATGCGGGCCTCGAAGCGGCCGTACGCCTGGGTGAACGTCGCCGCCGTGAGCAGCCGGGCCGAGGTGTACTCGCACCGGCCGTAGTGGCACTGGTAGTTGGCGGGATTCTCGCGACGGGCGGTGATGACCAGGTTGCCCTGGCCGTCGTGCACCGCGTTGCTCGTGCTGTTGGTGTAGTACTGCCGCTCGTTGTTGCCCCAGCCGCCACCGCCGATGTCGAAGCGCCACCTGCTCTGGTCGACGGGCGTGCCGGCGGGCGCGTTGAACTCGTCCTGCCAGGTGATCCCCCCGATGGCGGCCTGCGCCGGTTCGGGGTGGGCCGGCACGGTGAGGGCCGCGGTGGCACCGATGATCGCGGTCGCGGCGAGGGCGAGCGCCCACGGCCGTCGACGGGTACGGACTCCGGACATGTAGGACCTCCTTGGCAACTGCGCCGCCGCGGTGTCTCGCGGCGTCGATCGGCCGGTCGGTGCGGGTGTGACGGCGCGCGGGTGTCGGCTCAGCCGCGACGCCACTTCTGGTTGGCGCCGCCGACGCAGTCCCACAGGTGCAGGCGGGCGCCGTCGGAGTCGTTCCACTCCTTGATGTCGACGCACTTGTTCGCCTGCGGGTTGACCAGATCGCCGGCCGCCGAGAGGACGAACTGCTGGGCCGGGTTGCCGCTGCAGTTGGCGATCTGGATGGCCGCGCCATTGGCGGTGGATCCCCAGGCCACGTCCATACACTTGTTGTTCTGCGTACGCAGCGTGCCGCCGGTGAACGTCCACGACTGCGCGGCGGTGCCGTTGCAGGTCCAGGTCTGCAGGGGCACCCCGTCGGAGAAGTTCGAGTTCGGCACGTCGATGCAGCGGTTGTTCCAGTTGCTGATCAGCCGGCTCCCGCCGCCGCCACCGGTGGTCACCAGGGACAGCCCGTAGACGCCGAGGATCTCGTTGACCGGCTGGAACCAGGTCGTGCCGCCCGTGGAGCAGTTGCCGGATCCGCCGGAGGTAACGCCCTGGGCCTGGTTGCCGGAGACCCAGGCCCCGCCGGAGTCGCCGCCCTCGGCGCAGGCGTTGCTGCGGGTCAGGCCCGACACCGCACCCTGCGGGTAGTTGACGGTCTCGTTGCGACCCAGGATGGTCCCGCAGCGCCAGCCGGTCGTACGCCCGGAGCGGCAGACCGAGCTGCCGATCGCCGCGTCCTGCGAGCCGGCGACCGTCACGTTGCCGCCCGAGTAGTTGTTCACCCAGGGCTGCGGCGTCCAGGAGCCGTTGGTGCGCACCCACCCGTAGTCGTTGCCGGGGAACGACGATCCGGCGAAGGTGCCCTGCGAGACGTTGTTGAAGCCGAGGGTCGGGCTGCCGACGCCGCCGCAGTGGCCCGCGGTGACGAAGCCGCCGACGACGGCGAAGCCGACCGAGCAGAGGGTGTTGCCGTTGATCACATACTGGTCGCCGCCGCGGATGTCGTGGAGCGGCCGGGGCGCGTCGGTGGCCGTGACCACCCGGACCGCGTCCGTGGGCACGCCGCTGGCCCTGGCGTACGCGATCGCCTCGTCGGCGGCGCCCGCCCGGGCCGTCACGACGAGGCTGTTGCGGGCGACGTCGACGTGCCAGCCGTGGATGTCGCGGGGGTCGGCGGCGGCGGTGCGCCGGTCGAGGGCGCGCTTGAGCGCGTCGAGGGCGCGCTCGCTGCGGGCGACGACCGCGACGTCGGCACCCTCGGCGCGGACGGCCGGGGCGAGCGCCGCGTCCGTGACGGCCACGGTGAGGCGCTGCCCGCCGGACGGGATCCACGCGCCGGCGAACGCCGCGCCGAGCTTCGCGCGCAGCCGGCGCTCGACGACCGGTGCCGCCGCCTCGGTGCGCAGGCGCTCGTCGACCTGAGCGCGGGTGAGGCCGAGGTCGCGGCGCATCGCCTCGACCAGGGCGGGACTGGGGCCGGCCGTGGCCGCCGCGGCGGGGGCCGGGTCGGCGGGGGGAGTGTCGCTCGCGTGGCCCGCCGCCGGGGTGAGGCCGAGGAGCAGGAGGCCGGCGGCGGCGGGAACGAGCATGCGCAGTCTTCGAGACAAGAGGATCTCCCGGTGCGGCGAGGGTGACGGACGGACTTAGAGAGCGCTCTCTGAAAGAAGTCTGTCGATGCCCCAGCGCATCTGTCAAGAAGGTTGCCAGTTGTGGCCCCGGTGTCGCCCTCGGCGACGGCCCGGGCCCCGTGCGCATCCCGACCCGCGGGCGGCGGGGGTGCCGAGACGGGGTCGGATCAGGCGGTGGAGAGCAGGCCGCGTGCCGCCTGGACCTGGTCGACCGCCCGGCGGAGGGCGGCCACGATGCGGTCCTCACCGGCGGCACCCAGCCGGGCCACCGGCACCGACAGGCTGATCGCGTCGGTCGCCGGCGCCGCCAGGGGTACGGCCGTCGCGAAGCAGACGATGCCCTCGGTGTTCTCCTCGCGGTCCACCGCGTAGCCGCGCTCCCGCACGGCGGCCAGTTCGGCGCGCAGCGCGTCGGGGTCGGTGACGGTGTGCGGGGTGAGCGCGGGCAGCGGCCAGGTCAGCAATCCGTCCATCGCGTCGTCCGGGCGCTCGGCGAGCAGCGCCTTGCCCAGCGCGGTGGCGTGGGCGGGCAGTTGCCGGCCGATCGCGCTGTAGAGCCGCAGCGGGTGCACCGACTCGCGCTTGGCGAGGTAGACGATGTGCGCGCCGTCCAGCCGCCCGAGGTGCACGGTCTCGCCGAACTGTCGGGACAGCTCGTCGAGCACCCCGCCGAGCAGGCCCACGGTGTCGTCGCTGGTGAGGTACGCGGCGCCGACCTGGAGCGCGCGTACCCCGAGCCCGAAGCGGGTGCCGGTCGGATCGCTCTCCACCCAGCCGCGCTGGGCCATGGTGCGCAGGATGCCGTGCAGGCTGCTCTTCGGGATGTCCAGCGCGCGGGCCAGGTCGACCAGGGAGCGGCGCTGCGGCGAGGCGGCCAGCGCCTCGAGCACCTCCAGCGTCCGCGTGGAGGACTTCACCGGTTGGAACCCGCCGGGCAGCGTCATGACGGCCACTGTAGCGGGGTTGACAGCCCGGCCGACGCGGCTAGGGTCACGTATGTGACTGACGTACAGAATGGTGAACAGAGAGACGCGGTCGTCGGGGCCGTCGGCGCGGCCCGGATCCTGCCGGTCGTCGTGCTCGACGACGCCCGCGACGGCGCCCCGTTGGCCGACGCGCTGGTGCGGGGCGGGTTGCGCTGCGCCGAGGTGACCTTCCGCACCGACGCCGCGGCAGAGGCGATCCGCGTCATGTCCGAGCGGCCCGACCTGCTCGTCGGCGCCGGCACCGTGCTGACCCCGGCCCAGGCCGACCGGGCCGTCGAGGCGGGCGCCCGGTTCGTCGTCACCCCCGGGTTCTCCCCGGCGGTGGTCCGGTGCTGCCAGGAGCTGGGCGTGCCCGTCTTCCCCGGCGTCGCCACCGGCACCGAGATCCAGATGGCCCTCGACGCCGGCCTCGACACGGTCAAGTTCTTCCCCGCCGAGCAGCTCGGCGGCGTCGGGATGATCAAGGCGCTCGCCGCGCCGTACCGTTCGGTGCGGTTCATCCCGACCGGCGGGGTCAACACCGGCAACCTCGCCGACTACCTCGCCCTGCCCGCCGTGCTGGCGGTCGGCGGCACCTGGATGGTCGCTCCCGACCTGCTCGCCGACGGGCGTTGGGACGAGGTCACCGCCCGCACCGCCGCGGCCGTCGAGGCCGCCCGATCCACCGTGGAGGGCTGAGCGGTGCTGTCGATCCGTCCGGCCGGCGAGTGCCGCTACGACCTGGTCTCCCTGGGCGAGATCATGCTGCGGCTCGACCCGGGCGAGGGCCGGGTGCGCACGGCCCGCACGTTCCGCGCCTGGGAGGGCGGCGGGGAGTACAACGTGGCGCGCGGCCTGCGCCGCTGCTTCGGGCTGCGCACCGCCGTGGTCACCGCGTTCGCCGACAACGAGGTGGGTCGGCTGCTCGAGGACCTCGTGCTCCAGGGCGGGGTGGACACGTCCCTGGTGACCTGGCTGCCCTACGACGGGGTGGGCCGCGCCGTGCGCAACGGCCTCAACTTCACCGAGCGCGGCTTCGGCGTCCGGGGGGCCGTCGGCACCTCCGACCGCGGCCACAGCGCCGCCAGCCAGCTCCGGCCCGACCAGGTGGACTGGGACCACCTGTTCGGCACGCTGGGGGTGCGGTGGCTGCACACCGGCGGCATCTACGCCGCACTGTCCGAGACCACCCCGGAGACGATGGAGGCGGCGATGGCCGCCGCCGCCCGGCACGGCACCGTCGTGTCGTACGACCTGAACTACCGGCCCAGCCTCTGGAAGGCGGTCGGCGGGCAGGAGCGCGCGCGGGAGGTCAACCGCCGGCTGGCCCGCTACGTCGACGTGATGATCGGCAACGAGGAGGACTTCACCGCCTCGCTGGGCTTCGAGGTGCCCGGCACCGACGCCTCGCTGTCCGAGCTGGAGGTGGCCAACTTCAAGCGGATGATCGAGGCGGTCACCAAGGAGTACGACAACTTCAGCGTCGTCGCCACCACGCTGCGTACGGTGCGCACCGCCACCGTCAACGACTGGGGCGCGATCGCCTGGGCCGACGGGCGGTTCGCCGAGGCGACCCACCGACCCGGCCTGGAGATCATGGACCGGGTCGGCGGCGGCGACAGCTTCGCCTCCGGCCTGATCTACGGGCTGCTCGAGAAGGGCGACCTGGCCACGGCCGTCGAGTACGGCGCGGCGCACGGCGCGCTGGCCATGACGACGCCCGGCGACACCTCGATGGCCAGCCTCCGGGAGGTCGAGGCGCTCGTCCGGGGCGCCGGCGCGCGCGTGCAGCGCTGACCGGCGATCCCGCTCACTCCCCGGTGAAGTGCGGCTCGCGCCGGTCGAGGAAGGCCCGCACCGCCTCGTCGTGGTCGCGGGTCTGGTGCGCCAGCGCCTGCATCGCGGCGGAGAGTTCCAGGATGCTGTCGAGGCTCTGGTGCTGGGCCTCGCGCAGCAGCTTCTTGGCCATCCGTACGGCGTGCGGGGGGTTCGCGGCCACCCGGTCGGCGAGCCGGCGCGCCTCGGCGAGCAGTTCCCCGTGCGGCACGACCCGGGAGACCAGCCCCCACTGGAGGGCCGTCGCGGCGTCGACCCGGTCCCCGGTCAGCACCATCTCGGCGGCCCGGGCGGCGCCGACGGCGCGGGGCAGCAGCCAGGCGCCGCCATCGCCGGGGATGATGCCGAGCTTGACGAAGCTCTCGGCGAAGAACGCCCGCTCCGAGGCGATCCGCAGGTCGCACATCAGCGCCAGGTCGCAGCCGGCCCCGACCGCCGCTCCGTTCACCGCCGCGATGAGCGGCACGTCGCACGCGTACATCGCCCGGGGGATCCGCTGGATGCCCCGGCGGTAGCCGTCGCGCAGCTCGTGCGGGGCCCCGCCGAAGAGGCCGACCCGCTCCGCCATGTCCTTGATGTTGCCGCCCGCGGAGAAGGCGCTGCCGGCGCCGGTGAGGATGACCGCCCGGACCCCCCGGTCGGCGTTGACCGCGTCGACCCGGGCGACCAGGGCGTCGATCACCTCGTCGCCGGAGACGGGGTTGCGCGACTCCGGCAGGTTGAGCGTCCACGTTTCGACGGAGCCGTCCCGCTCGACGAGAACCGGGTCGTCCACGCGCGTCTCCTCGGTGTGCTGGTGATCTGGTCCGCCCCCGAAACCAACCACACGCCGGTGCGCCGGGCAAGACGGGGGCCGCCCTGCCCGGGCAGCGCCGCCGCCCGGGGTGGGCCGGCGTCATGACCTCGGACACCGCTGAGCGCGACGACCGGACCACGCCCGGAGCGTTCGAGGTCACCCCCGACGTCCACCGCGTGCCGCTGCCGCTGCCGTCGCCTGACCCGCCCGCGGGCGGGTCAGCGCGGGGCAGGGCGGTGCCCCTACGATCGGCGTATGGCGCTGTTGTACCGGGCGGAGATGCACCCCACGAAGTTCGCGCTCCTGGCGGCGTGGCTGCCGGGCCGCCCCTGGTACCAGGGGCCGGTCGACGCCGACGTCGAGCGCGTGGCGGCCTACCGGTTCGACGACCCCGCCGGTGCCGTGGGGGTGGAGACCCTGCTCGTCAGGGCCGGCGACGGGCCGATCCACCAGGTCCCGCTCACCTACCGGGGCGCACCCCTGGAGGGCGGCGACGACTGGCTGGTCGGCACCACCGAGCACTCCGTGCTCGGCCGCCGCTGGGTCTACGACGCCTGCGCGGATCCCGTCTACGCCGCGCCGCTGGCCGCTGCCGTGCTCGCCGACGCCGGGCAGGCGCAGGAGTTCTTCGAGGTCGACGGCCGGCGGGAATACCGCGAGCTGTCGATGACCATCGCCGGCAGCGGCCCCCGGGGCGCCGACGTCCCGCCCGTCGGCGCCGTACGCCGCGTGGTGGAGGACGACCTCACCCTCGTCGTCACCGATGCCGTGGAGCTGGCCGTCGTCCGCCGCCCGGGCGACGGCACCGCGTCGGACGGTGCCGTGCTGACCGGCACGTGGAGCGGCCAGCCGAGCCCGCTGCCGCTGGCCTACGCCCGCCGCCGCTGACCGGGACGCACCACGCCGGCCGTCCGGCCGGTGCCGGGCGGGCATCGCCGCGTACGGCTCGTCGACGGGGTCGCCCGGTGGGCGGGAAGCCGGCGCGCTCAGACGACCGTGACCGGGTGCCGGACGATCCCGTCGAACAGGTAGCCGAGGGTGTTGTGCTCGGCCAGTTCGGGCTGGCGGGCCCCGGTGCTGTCGGTGGCGCGGGCCCGCAGCGTCCAGCGGCCCGGCCCCGGCGGGCGCCACAGCGCCGTCCACCGCTGCCACGGCCCGCCGTCGTCGTCCGCCACGAGGTCGGCGGGTCGCCACTCGTCACGGTCGTCGGTGCTGATCTCGACCCGCCGGACCGGACCGTTGCCGGACCAGGACCGGCCGCGCAGCAGCACGCTCACGCCAGCCGGTATCCGGGCGTCCCAGGGCAGCTCGAAGGCGCTCTTGACGACCTGGGTCGTCAGGGGTCCACCGGCGTCGGGACGGCCGGGACCGAACATGCGGTAGAACTGGGTGTTCCACGGTGAGAACAGGGCGGTCGCGGAGACCTCCACGGGGCCGACCCACTTGATCGACGAGATCCCGATCCAGCCCGGAACCACCACCCGTACCGGGAACCCGTGGTCGGCCGGCAGCGGGGCGCCGTTCATCTCGTACGCGAGCAGCACGTCGTCGAGCGCCTTGCCGATCGGCAAGGGTCGGCGCACCCGGCCGAGGTTCACGCCGCCGGTGACGTACTCCGGGTCCAGGCCCTCGGGCATCACGTCGACGGCGGCGTCGGTGAGGCCGGCGTGGCGCAGCACGGTGGCCAGCCGTACACCCCGCCACCGGGCGACCCCGACGGCGCCGAGCCCCCAGGACACCCCCGGGGCCGACTGCCCCTGCTGGGCGGCGAAGAAGAGGCGACCGTTGCCCGCGCACTCGATGAGCGCGGTGGTCTCCTCGGCCGGCATGGCACGAAGATCCCGGTAGCCGAACCGGACCGGGTGGTCCCGGGTCGGTGCGCCCCGCAGGCCGGTGCCGAAGAGGCTCAGTCGCCACGCGTCGGCGTCGAGCAGCGGGGTGCACGTGTGGTTCCGGACGAAGAACCGGTCGTTCGGCACGACCTGGCCCTGCCCGGCCATGGCCTCCCAGCACATCTCGGCGTTGCTGCCCAGCCGGACCAGTCGTCCCGCGGGCAGCGGCTTGACGATCGACGACCCGCCGGACGCGTCGGAGGCCGCTGGCGTGGGGCCCGGGTCCACGCCGACCGGATCCGGCGTGACGCCGACCGGGTCGCGTTCGTCGGCCACGGCGGCCAGTGCGCCCATCGCGGTGCCGAGCTGGAACAGCCGCTCACGGGGCACCGCGTCGCCCCGGGCCTCGCCGGCCAGCCACTGGCTCGCGCGTCGGGCGTCGTGGCCGACCTCGTCGGGGGGAAGAGGATGTGTCACGCGGATTGCCCTCCGACTCGACCGGCACGTCAACTCCTATTGAAGCAATGGGAGTTCGGGCCGGACGAGGCGCGGTCGGCCACGAGGCGCGGCCGGCCCCCGGGGCGAGGGGACCGGCCGCGACGTGGGGCGGGGGCAGCTCAGCCCCAGATGGCGCTGGCCCACTCCGGATGGTCGACGAACGGGTTGCGGTTGCCCTGCCAGCGCTCGTAGATCCGCTGGTTGCGGCGCTTCTCGAACGCGTCCGGCGGGTCGGCCTGGTTCCACTGCAGCAGCACCGACATCTTGCCGTGGTACGGCGCGGTGCCGTTGTTGACCGACTGGTTCAGCTCCAGGTTGGGCCAGCCGTCGGTGCCCTCGTACCGGATCGCCATGTACATGATCATGCGCGCCACGTCGCCCTTGACGGCGTTGCGCGGCTCCCACGAGTCGGCGTCGGTGTAGCAGCCGGGCGCCTCGGCGACCGGGCTGCCGCCGTTGTCGAAGTCCTTGTTGCCGCGCGTCGAGTTCACCGAGACGTCGGTCGGTCGCAGGTGGTGCACGTCGGTTCCCGGCCCGGTCGCGGTGCCGAAGTCGCCGTGCGACTTGGCCCAGACGTGCTCGCGGTTCCAGTCGTTGACGCCGCCGCCGTTGCTGGTCTTGCTCTGGGAGCGACCGGTGTAGAGCAGGACGACGTTGCTGCTGTTCGCGGGGTCCTGGTCGGTGTCGCGCAGCGCCTCCCACACCTGGTCGTAGGAGAGCTTCGTCTGCACCTTGATGATCGAGTGCAGCGAGCTGCGCAGCGCCGTGCCGGACTTGCCGATCGCGTTGGCGTAGTAGGTGGAGTCGTGGTCGCCGCCGGGCACCGGGGTGGCGGTCGGGGCCGGGGTCGGCGACTGGCTCGGTGAGGGAATGGTGCCGCCGAGGGTCATCGCCGTCGGGTTCTTCAGGCCGCCGTGGCTGAAGTACGCGGTGAGCGCGCCGGTGGCGGTGATCCGCTGGCCCCGCAGGCCGGGGTTGGTGAGCAGCCCGAACGTGCTGCGGTAGGCGGCGGTGACCTGGACGTAGAGCATCCTGCTCGTCCCGGTCTCGGCCGCCGTGTCGGCGATCGCGATCGCGGTGTCCGAGGTGAAGCCGGACCTGAGCACGGTCGTGGTGCTGGTCGGCTGGCCGATGACGTAACCGGTCACGGCGGCCGTCCGACCGTCCTGCGCGGCGAGCGCCTGGGCGACGGTCAGGGTGGTGGCGGCCGACGCCGCCGCCGTCACCGCCACGGGTGCCACCAGCACCACGGCCAGCGCGAACGCCATCGCCAGCCTTCTGGGCCCCGAGCGGGTACTGCTCCTCATATTCATGAGCAGCGATGCTAGTGGTGCGGACACCAACGTCGGGAGAGCGGAAGCGTAACTTTCGGCGAGCCGCGCACGGACGGTGGGCCGGTGGGCCCGCCCCGGCGCGGCCGGCACCCGCCGGACACCGGACCGGGCGGCGGCGGACCGCGGCGGTGCGCCATCCCGCCGGGGGTAGGCTGACCTGCGTGGATCACGAAGACCGCATCGCCCTCTTCCTCGACTACGAGAACCTCGCGCTGGGGGCCCGCGACCACCTCGGCGGCGTGGCCTTCGACTTCCGGCCCATCGCCGACGCCCTCGCCGAGCGCGGCCGGGTGGTGGTGCGCCGGGCGTACGCGGACTGGTCGTACTTCGACGAGGACCGGCGGATGCTCACCCGGTCACACGTCGAACTCATCGAGATTCCCCAGCGGATGGGGGCCTCGCGCAAGAACGCCGCCGACATCAAGATGGCCGTGGACGCGGTCGAGCTGGCCTTCGAGCGCGGATACATCTCGACCTTCGTCATCTGCACCGGCGACAGCGACTTCACCCCGCTGGTCCACAAGCTGCGCGAGCTGAACAAGCGCGTCATCGGCGTCGGGGTGGAGAACTCGACCTCGGCGCTGCTGCCGCCCGCGTGCGACGAGTTCCTCTACTACGACCGGCTGGAGGGCGTCGACATCCCTCCCGCCCGGGTCCGACGGGGCCGCCCGGCCCGTCTGCCCAGTCCCGACGTGCCGCGGGTGGAGCAGGAGCCCGAGCCGCAGCCGACGGCCGAGGAGACCGCCCGGGACGTGGACACGCTCGCCGTGTTCGTGGCCCAGACCGTCGCCGGCCTCCAGGGCAGTTCGAGCGGCGAGGTGACCGCCTCGACGCTGAAGCGCACCCTGCTGCGCAAGGACCCGACGTTCAGCGAGTCCGACTACGGGTTCCGCACCTTCGGGGAGCTCATGCGGCACCTCGCGGGGCACAACGTGGTCGAGCTGGCGGAGGGACCCGCCAAGGGCGACCCCGAGGTCTCCCTGCCCGAGCACGGCGACCGCGAGGTGGCGTTCGGGCTGCTCGGCTCGGTGGTGGCGGACCTGGCCGGCGACGAGGGGGCGGTCGCCCTCTCCGGGCTGAAGAACCAGCTGCGCCGCGCGCGGTCCGACTTCAGTGAGAAGAAGCTGGGTTACCGCAGCTTCCTGCAGTTCTGCAAGGCGGCCGCCACCAGCGGCGTGGTCGAGCTGCGGTGGAGCCCCGAGGCCGACGACTACCTGCTCACCCCACGGGCCGCCTGAGCACCTCCTCCGGCGCTGCCGACCGGCGTCAGCGGATGCGTCGGCGGCGGCGACGAGTGCGAGGGCCCGCTGCGCGGTCGCGTCCGCCGTGCCCGGCCCGGCTCACGGGCCGGGCCGGGCACGTGTGGGCTCAGGGGATGGTCACGCCGTAGGCGGCCAGGATCTCGGTGATCGGTTGGTAGTAGGTGGTGCCGCCGGTGGTGCAGTTGCCGCTGCCGCCGGAGAGGATGCCGAGGATCAACCCCGTGCCGGGCACGTAGAGCGGCCCGCCGCTGTCGCCGGGCTCGGCGCAGATGTTGGTCCGGATCAGGCCGGAGACGGCGCCGCCGGGGAAGTTCACGGTCACGTTGAGCCCGGTGACCGTGCCGCAGCGTACGCCGGTCGTCGAGCCGCTGCGGCAGACCGTCTGGCCGATGACGGCGTTGCCGGCGCCGTTGATCGTGACCAGGCCGGGGTAGGTGTAGACGGCGCTGGGGTGGGCGACCAGGCTCGTGTAGCGGACCAGGCCGAAGTCGTTGCCGGGGAAGCTGCTGCCCACCCGGCTGCCGAGGAGGGTGGTCTGCGCGCTGTTGGCGTACCAGGTCGCGCCGGCGGCGGTGCAGTGCCCGGCGGTGACGAAGTAGTAGGTGCTGCCGCTGCGGACGTTGGCGCCGAGGGAGCACCGCCCGCCGCCGCCGTAGACGGCCTGCCCGGCGGCGATGAGCAGGCGCAGCTCACCCGGCTCGTGACGGAGCACCGCACCGGCCCGGGCGGCGGTCACCCGCAGCGCGGCCAGGTTCCGGGCGGAGACGGTGTCGTCCACGGTCAGGGTCATCCGGCCGGTGGCGGGGTCGAGCCCCCAGGCGGTGCCGGCGGTGCGGACCTGCGCGAGCGTGGCCGCGGCACGGGCGGCGTCGGCGTGGCCGGGGGTGGGGACGGCGTGCGCGGGCGCCGGCAGGCCGAGCAGCAGCCCGGCGAGCAGGAGCAGGGCGAGCGGGAAACGACGCATCGAACCTCCATAGATTCGTCTCTGTCGATTCCCTACAGGATCCACCCCCGACGTGACACGGACAAGCGGCCCGTCGGTCCGGCTACGGCAACGGGTGGCAGATGTCGCGGGCGTGGTCGGTGAGGGCCGCGCCGACCACGGTCGCCTCCAGCGGCAGCACCTCCAGGCAGCGGCGTACGGCGGCGGCCATCAGGGCGTTCGGCACCCGCATGGACAGCGTGCAGTGCGGCACCCAGCGGCCCGGCCGATAGTGCTCGACCAGCGCGATGCCCGCCTCGGCCAGCCTGTCGTGCACGCGGGCGTGGTGCGCGAGCAGTTCGACGGTGGGGGTGGGGCCCAGCCACAGCACCCGGCCGACGAACTGCCCGGCGTGCGCGAAGCTCAGCCGCAGCGGCGCCGCCACCACCGTCCCGCGCAGCGCCGCCGCGACCCGCTCCGGATCGAAGCGGGGCGCGACGGCGAGCGAGACGTGCGGCCGGTGACGCTGCTCCAGCAGCGACCGCATGCTCTGCACGCCCTCGGACTCCAGCGCGTCCCAGAGCACCCGGATCCTGCGGGTGGCGTCGGTGTCCAGGTAGAGCTCCAGCGCCGCGACCACATGATCACTCTAGGGTCGCGGCGGTCACGGCACGACGACGGCCCGGCCCTCCAGCGTGCCGTCGCGCATCCTGCGGTACGCGACGACCGCCTCGTCCAGGGAGAAGGTGCTGGTCTTCGGCTTCACCAGGCCCCGGGCACCGAGGTCGAGCACCTCGATGAGTTCCGGCCGGCTACCCCAGTACGTGGTCTGGATGCTCACCTCGTACGGCACGGAGAAGAAGCCCACCGGCAGGGTGCCGCCGCCGATGCCGACGATGGTGAGGTCGCCGACGGTGCGGGCGGCGGCGGCGCCGAGCGCGAGGGTGGCGTCGGCGCCGACGAAGTCCAGGACCACGTCGGCGCCCCGACCGCCGGTGGCCTGGCGGATCTCTTGGGCGGTGTCGTCGCCGGAGAGCATCGTGAGGTCGGCGCCGCACTCCTCGCCGAGCCGCAGCGCCTCCTCGCGGGTGTCCACGGCGATCACCCGGACGGCGGTGGTGGCCTTGAGGATCTGCACGCCGACGTGCCCGAGCCCGCCGACGCCGATGACCACGGCCGTGCTGGTCGGGCCGAGCTTCGCCACGGAGCGCCGGATCGCGTGGTACGGGGTGAGTCCGGCGTCGGTCAGCGGCGCCGCCAGCACCGGGTCGAGCCCGTCGGGCAGCGGCACGACCTGCCGGGCCTGCGGGACCAGCATGTACTCGGCCATGCCGCCGTCCAGGCCGAGGCCGCCGCCCCCGCCGGGCACCGGCGCCTCGGCGACGTTCTCGCAGTACGGGTCGACGCCCACCTGGCAGCGGGCGCAGGTGCCGCAGCCCCACGGCCCGTACACGGCCACCGGCTGGCCGACCGTCAGCCCGCTCACCCCGTCGCCGAGGGCGTGCACCCAGCCGGCGTTCTCGTGGCCGAGGGTGAACGGCGGGTTCCAGGGCACCGCGCCGGCCTCGAAGTCGTGCATCAGGTGCAGGTCGGAGTGGCAGGCGCCCGCGCCGCCGATCTTCACCACCACCTGACCCGGGCCCGGGGTCGGCTCGTCGACCTCGACCAGTTCGGGCTCGGACTTCCAGTTCGGCAACCGCAGTGCGCGCATGGGGCGCCTCCCGTTCTCCCGTTTCCGGTCCACCTGCCGGCTGCCCGTTCGGCGACCGCCCAAACGGCCCTGCCACCCGCCCCGGCTCATCCGTGCGGGTGAGCCGCCGCGCGCGTCGCGGTCAGGCAGGCGCGCCGCCGGGAGCGCGACCGCCCACGGCACAGCGCGCGGTCAGCCCGCGTCGACGCCGGTCGGTGCGGCAGGGGGCGGTGGCCCCTGCGCCGGCGGGACGTCGGCCGGGCCGGATCGCGACGGTCGCGTGGGTGTCTCCGTCGCCGCGGGCCGCGGTGCGGTGGGCCCGGCACCCGGTCGGCCGGTCGGGTCGGCTCCGGGCCGTCCCGTCGCGCCGGCGCCCGGTCGGCCGGTGGGGGATGCTCCGGGCCGTTCGGTCGGCGCGGCTCCCGGCCGTTCGGTGGGGGCGGCTCCGGGCCGGTCGGACGGGCTGCCGTGCGGCACGGGCGTCCCCGGCTCGTCGGCCAGCACCCGCTCGCAGTAGCCGGGCACCTCCTCGCGCCCACCAGCGGCGCGGATCAGGTCGGCGAAGGCGGCGTCGTCCGAGGCGTCGCCGCCGCCCGCCCGGTAGTCCTGGCACGACTTCCGTACCGCCGCGTCCGGCTCCGGGCGGCCCTGAACGCCGCCCGTCGGGGCGGGCGGTCGGTCCGGTGCCGCCGTTCGGGAGGCGTCGGCGGTGGGGGAGTGCGCGGGAGCGGTGGTGGGCGCGGGGGCCCGTAGCGGGTGGGGCAGCGCGCCCCCGGTGGCGGCGAGGGCCACCCCGCCCGTGAGGGCGAGGGCGACGCCGGCCAACGCGGCGCGGACGCCGAACCCCGCGAGGGCGGGGCGGCGGACGCTCGGCAGGACGGGAGGGTTCCCGGCCCGGGCCAGTCGGTAGGCCCGTACGGCGGCCTCCTCCCCGGTCAGCTCGTCGGGGTGCGGGGCGGCGCGCGCCGCCGTCAACAGCGACGCGACGGGCCGCGGACCGTCCTGCGGGTCGGGGACGAGACCACCGAGCAGCCGCTCGGCGGTTTCCTGGTCCATCCGGTGTTCTTTCATCTCGTGTCCCTCAGCGCCACCGGTCGCCCGGTCGTCACACGGTCGGACTGTGACCTGCGACAAGCACAGGTGCAGCAGGACGCGGGCGCACCGACCGGCTGACCGCCCCGACAACGAACGCGACCCCGCGCGCCGGGTTTCTGCCAGCGGTTGCCGATTCGTCCGGTCCGGGGTGGACTGAACTACATGGGTGTGATCAGGGTGGGCACGTCGTCCTGGGCGGATCGGATGCTGCTGCGCTCGGGCTGGTATCCCCGCGCGGCGAACACCCCGGCCGGGCGGCTCGACTTCTATGCCGGGCGCTTCCCGCTGGTCGAGGTGGACACGTCCTACTACGCGATCCCCGTGCCGGAGACGACGCGGGGCTGGATCGACGCCACGCCCGAGGGCTTCACCTTCGACGTCAAGGCGTTCAGCCTCTTCACCGGTCACCCCACACCGGTGGCGGCGCTGCCCCGCGACCTGCGCCCGGCCGGCGGCCCGAGCCGGATCCGCCGCCGGGACCTGCCGGCGGCCGCGTACGACGAGCTGTGGGACCGGTTCCGGGCGGCGCTGGACCCGATCGCGGCGGCCGACCGCCTCGGCGCCGTCCTGTTGCAGTTCCCGCCGTGGCTGGCCCGGGGGGCCGCGGCCGAGCGGCGCATCGCCGAACTGGCCGAGCGCTGCCGGCCCTGGCAGGTCGCCGTCGAACTGCGCCACGGGTCCTGGTTCGACGGCACGGCGGCGCTGGACACGCTCGCGTTCCTCCGCGAGCACGGGCTGTCGTTCGTCTGCGTCGACATGCCGCAGGGGCACCCCTCGTCGGTCCCGCCGATCCTGTTCGCCACGGCGGAGCTGGCGGTCGTCCGCTTCCACGGGCACAGCACCGCCTGGGAGACGGGGGGCAAGGAGGAGAAGTTCCGCTACGCGTACGGCGACGAGGAGCTCCGCCGCTGGTCGGAGCTCCTGGTCGAGCTGGCCGGGCAGGCGGGGGAGCTGCACGCGCTGTTCAACAACTGCTGCGGTGACCAGGCCCAGCGTGACGCCGCCCGCCTCGCCGAGCTGCTGGGCGTGGAGCCGGCGGGGCGGGGCCGGCCGGAGCGGGCGGGAGCCGGGTCAGCCTCCTGACCACGCCGCGTCCGGCCCGGACGGGGAGGTTTTCCGACCGACCCCACGGGTACCGCCGGGGGCGTGAGCGACGGAAGGGGACGCGGTGATGGGTGAGCGGCGGCAGGAGCACGGCGAGGACGCGACGCCGGGCGTACCGCAGGACGCGGCGGCGCGCGAGACCCGGGAGGCGCAGGACGCCCACGGCGGGAGCATGGCGCCCGGTCTGGTGGACGACACCGGTCACCCGGTGGCGGCCGACCCGGCCGAGGTCGCCGGGGAGGACACCGCCGGCGGCTGAGCCGACCGCCGCGCGCCCACCAGGAGCGGCGGGGAACCCGGCTAATCGCTCGACCGGGCCGCCGGCCTCGGGCATCATCGCCCGATGACGGCAACCTCCCGTGCGCTCCTGCGCTGGCAGTTCGACCTGACGTGGTCGCTGTTCGAATACCATCTCGAACGCCTCGACGCGGCGGACTTCCTCTGGGAGCCGGCGGCGCACTGCTGGACGGTGCGTCCCGGCCCCGCCGGCGGGTGGACCCCCGACTGGGCCGACACCGAACCCGATCCCGTGCCGGTCCCGACGATCGGCTGGCTGTCGTGGCACATCGGCTGGTGGTGGACCGTGGCCATGGACCATCTCGGGGGACGGCCACCGCGGCAGCGCACCGACGTGGCCTGGCCGGGCCCGGGCGAGCCGACGATCGCCTGGCTGCGGGGCCTGCGCGCCGAGTGGCTCGGTCAGCTCGACCGCCTCACCGACGCCGACCTCGACCGCACCGTGTCGTTCCCGTGGCCGGACGACGCGGGGCACACGGTGGCGCACATGCTCGCCTGGGTCGACGCCGAGTTGATGAAGAACGTGGCCGAGATCGGTCAGCTCCGGCTGCTGCGCGTCGCGGGACGCGGCTGACCGCCGGACGCACGCGACCCGGCGACCCGGCCGTGCCCACCCGGGTGCGTACCGGTCACGACCGTCTGCCCCGGGTCCGCAGCGCGTCCTCCGTCCGAGGCTCGACGTGGGCGGCGTCGGGGAAGGACCGGCGTGCCGGTGCCGGGTCCGGCGGCGCGCCGGGGCCCGCCGGCCGCGTGGGCGTCGGTTCGACCGGGCCGAAACCGTGCCGCCCGGCCGGGCCGGACGGTCCCGCCGGCTCGTCGGCCCGCCGTTCTCCGCGCCGCCCCTCGGGTACGGCGGTCTCCTCGCTGCCCTCGTCCATGGGGTCGTGCTCGCCGGTGCCCCACGGCGGCTCCGCGTCCAGTCCGTCCCTGCTCACCCAGGGGGTTCTCGCCTCCGGTGTGCCTCGGTCCCCGCCGCGTCCGTCTCCTGCCGTCATGGCCACCTCGCTGGTCGGTCCGCCGGTACCGGCTCCGAATCCCCGTGACCGGGGCGGTCATGCCTCCGGGCGGCCCGGCGCCGGGATCCGGGCGGTCCGGGCACGCGCGCAGCGGCGTCCCGCCGCCGAGGAGTCGGCGGGACGCCGCTGCGCGGCACGTCGGTCAGCAGCGGCCGGACTTGGCCATCCGCTTCCTGTTGGCGGCGCCCATCGCCATCAGCGCGCCCATTCCCTTCGGCGTGTTGCGCATGCCGCCGACGCGTCCGAGCATCCCCCGGAACACCTCGCCGGGCTTCTGCTGCTCGCCCATGTACGCGGTCATCACGATGAGCGCCCCGGTCATCGCCGGGACCGCCCACTGCAACAGGCGCATCTGCCGCTGACACGACGCCACGTTCGACGGCGTGTGCGAGTTCGGTTCGGTGACCCCCTCGACCGCCGGCCCGCCGGCCTTCTCCAGCTTCATGCCGAGCAGCCGGCTGTAGCCGGTCACCGCCAGCGCGCCGACGGTCAACGCCGTCTTCAGCGTGCTGGCCCGGGCCACTCCCGACTGGGCGGCCACCCGGGGGCTCTCCGTCACCAGTTCCCCGACGGCCCCCGCCAGGTGGGCGCCGATCGCCGCGGCGTTCACCGGGGTCCACCGGGCCCAGCCGGCCGAGGCCATCGGCAAGCGCTGGGTCGAGTCGTTCATCTGTGCCGCCGCGCCGTTGACGCCGAACGCTCCCATCAGGGAGCCCCCGAACCAGGCCGCCAGGCCCAGATCGTGCATCGAGCGCAGTGCGGTGTGTCGTTCGGACATCTGATCCCCTTCCACCGTGTCGGGCGGTGCGGCATACCCGCCGCCCGGTCGGCTAATCCCGCCCGTCACCTGCTGATACGCCCCGGCGGCGCAGATACCGGGCCGGGGCGCCGGCAACCGACCGGCGACGGGGACCGGCCGGGAGGAGTCGCCGGGGCCGGTGGCGGGTAGATCGTCGGACGACCCGACGAGAGGGGAAGCGGATGTCGCAGCCCGAGGAGAGCCGGGAGAAGACCGCGTCGACCGACGCGGTGCTGATGCACCCGGACAACGATCCGCGCAAGACCACGGCCCAGGTGCCGCCGCCGGCCGAGCGCGGTGAGACCCGCGTGGAACGCGACGGCGAGATGGTGCCCGTCGACACCGACGAGTGACTGCACCTCCCGGGCGGCGCGCACGCCGCCCGGGAGCGGGCGTACGGGCACGGTGGCGAGGCCGGAAGCGAGGGAACGTGGGTGACGGGCGGGACCGGGCGGGAGAACCGGCGGTGGACCACGCGCGGATCTTCGACGCCGCGCCGTCGCCGTACCTGGTGCTCACCCCGGACCTGACGATCGTCGAGGTCAACGAGGCGTACCTGCGCGCCACCGCCCGTACCCGGGAGGAGTTGCTCGGGCGGGACGTGTTCGCCGCGTTCCCGGCGAACCCGGACGACCCGGAGGGCACCGGGGTGCCGAACCTGCGGGCCTCCCTGCTGCGGGCGCGGGAGACGGGGCGGGCGGACACGATGGCGTTGCAGCGCTACGACATCCCCGACGGCCTCGGCGGCTTCGTGCGGCGGTACTGGAGCCCGATGAACGTGCCGGTCCTCGACGACCACGGGCGCGTCGTGCTGCTGCTGCACCGACCCGAGGACGTCACGGACTTCGTCGAGCAACGGCAGCGGACCAGGGACGCGCAGGCCCGCGGCGAGAGCTTCCGGCGGCGCATGGAGGCGGCCGAGACCGACCTGTACGCCCGGGCGCGGGACCTGCGCGGCGCGCTGGAGGCCCAGGCGGTGGCGAACCGCCGCCTCGCCACCCTGGTCGACCTGGCCGCCGACCTGGCCGGCTGCGAGAGCGTCGCCGAGTTGACCGAGGTGGTCGTCGGCCGAGGACTCGGGGCGCTCGGCGCCGACGGCGGCGCCGTGGCAGTCCGGGACGACGACCTGCTACGGCTGACCCTCACCGACACCCTGGGTGACGGCACCCGCGCTCGCTACTCGGAGCTGCCACTGACCGGTCCGCTGCCGTCCAGCGTCTCGGCGTACGCGGGCCGCACGGTCTTCCTGCCCGACCGGGCCGCCGCGCTGGACTTCACGCCGGAGATGGCGGAGGTCGTCGACACCACGGGACTGCAGGCGTGGGCCTCACTGCCGCTGCGGGTGGGGGAGCGGCTGCTCGGCGCGCTGACCGTCGGCTGGCGCGCGCCGCACCCGTTCGAGCGGCGCGAGGTGGAGGTGCTGGGCGCGTTCGCGGCGCAGTGCGCGCAGACGCTGGACCGGATCCGGGTGCACGGGGAACAGCGGCGGACCTCGGAGACGCTGCAACGCAGCCTGCTCTCCGACCCGCCGCCGGTGGCCGGCCTCGACATCGCGGTGCGGTACCACCCGGCGGTGGAGCACGAGCAGGTCGGCGGGGACTGGTACGACGCGTTCCTCGCCGCCGACGGGGCCACCACCGTCGTGATCGGCGACGTCACCGGGCACGACCGCGCCGCGATGGCCGCGATGGCCCAGATCCGCAGCACCCTGCGCGGCGTCGCGTACGTGCTGGGTGAACCGCCGGCGGCGATCTTCGCCGGGCTCGAACGGGCCCTGCGCGGGCTGGGCGTGTCGACGCTCGCCTCGGCCGTGGTGGGGCACGTCCGCGTCCCGGACGCCGCCGGCGACCCGCGGCCGGCGCACCTCACCTGGTGCAACGCCGGCCATCCGCCGCCGGTGCTCGTGCACCCGGACGGCACCGCGCGACTGCTGGTCACCGACCCGGACCCGCTGCTCGGGGTCGGCCCGCTGCCCCGCCGCGACCACGAGCTCGCCCTCGAGCAGGGCGCGACCCTGGTGCTCTACACCGACGGGCTGGTCGAGCGCCGCGACACGCCCATCGACGTCGGCATCGAACGCCTGCGGGTGGCGGCCGGACGGCTGTGCCACCTGCCGCTGGAGGCGTTCTGCGACGCGCTGCTCGCCGGACTGACCGCCGAGCCCGACGACGACGTCGCCCTGCTGGCGCTGCGGGTCGGTTGAGGGCGCTCAGCGGGCCGGCAGGTCCGCCGCGAAGCGGGCCACCCGGGCCGCCAGCGGGCCGCTCGCGCGTACCCAGGTGAAGTGGTCCATCCGGGTGCCGGCCTGCGCCGCCGTGTAGTGCTCGCGGACGACGGGCGCCGCGGCGAGCTTCGCGCACAGGTGGTCGACGGTCTCGTGCGGGGTGTACTGGTCGTCGTCGACGCTGATCGCCAGCACGGGGGTGCGCAGCGTCCGCACGGCCGCCTCGGCGTCCACCCCGTCCAGGTGCGGGAAGCGCCCGGTGCGCGCCGTGTACGCCCAGTCCCGGATGACCCCGCGCGCCTGCCGGCCGCCGAAGCCCCAGCCCGGCCAGACGCCGAGCAGCCGGGCCGTCGCCGCGATCCCCTGGGTGTACGGCAGGACCCCGTACCCGCGCAGGCCCGGGTAGCTGCGCCACCACGGCACGCCGACGGCGACCAGCGCCAGCCCGTCGACGTCGTGCTCGCCGTGCACGGCGAGGCGCAGCAGGGCGGCCTGCCCGCCGAGGGAGTGCCCGAGCAGCAGCGTCCTGCGCCCGTCCCGCCGGGTCTTGAGCGCGGCCAGCGCGGCGCCGACGTCGCAGGCGAGTTCCGGGTAGCCGTACCGGCTGGCACGGCTCGGCTTCGGGGTGCTCTCCCCGGTGCCGCGCAGGTCGGCCACCGCCACGGCCAGGCCGGCGGCGCGCAGCGCGGCGGCGAAGGGCCGGTAGTAGCGCGCCCGGACGCCCATCGCGGGGGTGATCAGCACCAGCGGGGCGTCGGCGACGCCGTCCGGCTCGGGATACACCTGTAGCCCGATGCGGGCCCCGTCGACCTCGACGAACTCCTGCCGGTATTCCCCCGTCGCGTTCACCGTCCCAGGCTACGACCCAAAGCTACCGGCGGGTAACCTTCGGGTGGCGCGCGTCACGTCCCGCCCGCGCCCGTGTCACACCGCCGCCGCGGCGGGGCGGGCGACCGTGCTGACCGAGGCGTAGACCGAGCTGAGCTGCTCGGCGCAGCGCTTCCACGAGTACCGGTTGCGGACGCGGTCCAGCGCCGCCGTCGCGTACGCGAAACGACGGACCTTGTCGGCGAGCAGCCGGCGGATCGCGGTGCCCAGGGCCCGGGGGTCCCGGGGCGGCACGAGGTCACCGGTCAGGCCGTCGACCACGCTGTCGGCGATCCCGCCGACGTGCGTGCCGACCACCGGCACCCCGCACGCCATGCTCTCCAGCGAGGTGAGCCCGAACGGCTCGTACCAGGGGGCGGCCACCAGCAGGTCCGCCGAGCGGTACCAGCGGGCGAGTTCCTCCCGGGGCAGCCCGCCGAGCAGCTTCACCCGGTCGGCCACGCCGCAGGACTCGGCGAGCGCGCGGAGCCGGCGGGCGAAGCCGTCCGCGGGGAGCAGCTTCGCCGGCGGACCGCCGATCACCACGCACTCGGCGTCCGGCACGCCCGGCAGGGCCCGGACGACGTCCTGGATGCCCTTGTGCTCCACCAGCCGGCCCACGGTGACGATGCGGGGGCGGGCCGGGTCGCGCGGGGCGACGGGCCCGTCGGGGCGGAACAGCTCCTGGTCGACCCCGGCGGGGACCAGCGTCATCCGCGACCGGGGCACGCCGAGGCGGACCAGCTCGCCGACCTCGTCCTGGCTCTGCACGACGACCCGGTCGGCGGCCCGCCCCAGGGCCCGCTCGTAGCCCACCCGGCCCGGCGCGCCGGTGTCCTGGTCGCCCCGCAACCGCCGCCTGACGGAGCCGAGGCTGTGGTACGTCAGCACCACCGGCACTCCCGTGCGTCGACCGGCGTGCAGGGTGGCCAGCCCGCTCGTCCAGAAGTGGGCGTGCGCGACGTCCGGCACCCAGTCGCCGTCGTGCCACTGACCGGCCAGCCAGCGTCCGAACTCGCCCATGTGTGGCAGCAACTCGTCTCTCGGCACCCGTAGCGCCGGACCGGCCGGCACGTGGCACACCTGGTAGCCGTCGGGCGTGAGCACGGAGTCGGGCAGCGCGGTGGAGTCCCGGCGGGTGTAGACGCGAAGGTCGTGCCCCTCGTCGGCCAGGGCGGCGGCGAGTTCCGCCACGTGCGTGTGCTGACCGCCGGATTCCCCCGCCCCTGCGACAGCGAGTGGACTGGCGTGCTCCGAGATCATCGCGATACGCATGTGCATCCTCCATCGGCCGGCCCGTCGGCGGGGACCCGGGTGAGCCCCGGGGCTGCTCCTCGCTGCCCGGCGGGCCCCGCCGCACAAGTCCCTACCCTCGACCTCCCCTCCTAACCGCCACCTGCCCGGCTCGTGGGTCGGGTGTGGAGACACCGGCGGGCGGCGGGGTGAACCACCCCGCCGCCCGTGACCGTCGCGCGCCCACCTGCGGTGACCGTCGCGCGTCCCCGGGTCAGGACCGGTCGTCGTGGAGCATGCCCGGCCCGAAGACCTCGTAGGCGATCCGCTCCACCGGCACCCCCCGGCGCAGCAGGCCGCCGCGGACCGTGTTCATGAACGGCAGCGGCCCGCAGAGGTGCACGTGGGCGTCGGGGGAGAGCGGGATCAGCGCCGGGTCGACCCGGCCGCAGGTCACCTCGGCGGCCACCTCGACCAGTTCGCCGTCGGTGAGGTCCTCGTACCAGAGTGCCGTGCGCAGGTTGGGCAGCGCGGCGTGCAGGCGCGGCAGTTCGCCGCGGAACGCGTGCGCCGCGCCGGCCCGGTCGGCGTGCACCAGCACCACCGGACGCTGCGGCTCGGTGGCGGCCAGGTGCTCCAGCGCGGCCATCGCCGGGGTCAGCCCGATGCCTGCGCTGACCAGCAGCAGCGGGCCATCCCCGGCCACCGCGCTGACCTCGCCGAACGGCGGGCTGAGCCGCAGGACGTCGCCGACCCCGACGTGCTCGTGCAGGAAGCTGGAGACCATGCCGTCGGGGGCGCCGCCGAGGCCGCGTACGCGCTTGACGGTGATCCGCCAGTGCTCGGCGCCGGGGCGGCCGGAGAGGC
Source organism: Micromonospora sp. CPCC 205546 (assembly GCF_036902715.1). Classification (NCBI taxonomy): domain Bacteria; kingdom Bacillati; phylum Actinomycetota; class Actinomycetes; order Micromonosporales; family Micromonosporaceae; genus Micromonospora; species Micromonospora sp. CPCC 205546. Next base: position 21,349 of record NZ_JBAKHL010000049.1, on the reverse strand, counting down.
TGTACTGGCGGATCTGCTGACCGCGCCCGCCGTCCAGGTCGACCGCGACCGAGGTGTACTGGCCCGGGACGAACGTGGGCACCGGTCCGCCGTCGGCCGGGACCAGGGTGAACGACACCACGTCGAGCGCCTCGGTGGCCCGGGCGACGACGCGCCAGTCCCGCCAGACGGTTTCGCCCTCGGCCAGCCCGGCCTCGGTGTAGAGGCGGGCCTCCCGGGCGATCAGCTCGCAGGCCAGCAGCCAGTAGACCTCGTCCCAGGCCGCCGCCACCTCGGCGGTGACGGCGTCGCCGAGCACCTCGCCGACGGCGGCGAGCAGGTGTCGGCCGACGATCGTGTACTGGGTGGCGGTGATGCCGAGCGAGGCGTGCTTGTGCGCGATGCGGTCCAGGATCGGCCCCCACGGCGCGTGGCTGCCGCCGGTCAGGTGCTCCGCGTACGCGACCACGGCGGCCGCGAGGGCGGCCTTCTGGGTGCCGGTGGCCTGGTTGCTGCGGTTGAAGATGTCGAGCAGTTCGGGGTGCGCGTCGAACATCCGCTGGTAGAACCGGCCGGTGATCGCCTCGCCGTGCGCCTGCACGGCGGGCAGGGTCGCCGTCACCACTGCTGCTGAGGACTCCGAGAGCACGACTGTTCTCCTTCTGGGCTGGAACCGCTCGGGCTTCGACAGCAAAACAAGTATTGGATATACCTCTTTAGGGCCGAAGGTCCCGGGTCGGGGGTCGTCCGGATCACATCCAGGGCCCGCTCGGCCGTGGTGGAGGCTCGACCGCCGTGGCTAGGGTCGGGACGTGAAGCTCAACCGGTCCACCGACATGGCGCTGCGCATCGCCATGCTCGCCGCCGCGAACCCGCGACGGATGACCGTGGACGAGCTGTCCGACCAGCTCGACCTGCCCCGCAACCACGTCGCCAAGGTGGTGCAGCGGTTGCAGCGGCTCGGGGTGCTGGTCACCATCCGGGGCCGCTCCGGCGGGGTGACCTTCGCCGAGGGCGGGGGGTCGGTCACGGTCGGGCACGTGGTGCGGGCCTTCGAGGGCGACGACGAGGTGGTGTCCTGCGACGAGCCGGCCTGCTCCCTGCGCGCGGCCTGCCGGCTGCGGGGCGAGCTGCGCCGGGCCCGGGACGCCTTCCTCGGCGTGCTGGACGGCGTGACCCTCGGCGGGCTCGTCGACGGGCCGACAGGTGCGGCGCTGCTCGCCCTCGGCCTGCCCCGCCCCCGGCCGGAGCCCGACGCGTCGCCGCGCCCCGCCGTCCCGCCGACGCCTCGACGGGCCGTACCCGATCGGATCTGAGGAGCGACGATGCCCGGTAGCGCGGTCTCCCACCCGGTGTTCGCGCGGGTGTTCCAACGGGCGAGCGTGGCGATGGACCGTGCGGGGGTGGCCGCCCACCGGCGGCGGCTCGTCGCCGGTCTCGCGGGCCGGGTGATCGAGGTGGGCGCCGGCAACGGCCGCACCTTCGCCCACTACCCGGGCACCGTCGAGCGGGTGCTGGCGGTCGAGCCGGAGCCCCGGCTCCGGGCGGCGGCCCGGGCGGCGGCGGCCGGTGCTCCCGTACCCGTGGCGGTGGTCGACGGCCTCGCCGAGGCGCTGCCGGCGCCCGACGGCGACGCCGACGCGGTGGTGCTGTCCCTGGTCCTCTGCTCGGTGGCAGACCAGGCCGCCGCGCTGCGCGAGGCCCACCGGGTGCTGCGGCCCGGCGGGCAGGTGCGCTTCTTCGAGCACGTACGCGCGCAGACACCGGGTTTGCGCCGCGCGCAGCGGCTGGTCGACGCGACCCTCTGGCCGTTGCTCTGCGGCGGCTGCCACACGGGCCGCGACACGGTGGCCGCGATCCGGGCCGCCGGCTTCACCGTCACCGAGTTGGACGCGTTCCGCTTCCCCGACGGCCGGCTGCCGGCCCCCGCCGCCCCGCACGTGCTCGGCACGGCCACCCGCGACTGACCTTCGCCCGTCGGTCCTCGGCCGGTCCGACCCGGACGCGACGGAACCCCGTGCCGTCCGGCACGGGGTTCCACCGACGGGATCGCGGTCAGGAGATCGTGATCGAGCCGTCCCCCGCGCGGACGCAGGCCACGGAACGCGCACCGGTGGTGGCCGCGCCCGTCAGGCACTGCCCGAGCACCTGGTGGCCGGCGGCGTTCGGGTGCCAGGACTCCTGGCAGGTCTGGAAGTAGCTCACGCAGGTGTTCGCGATCCGCTGGATGGCGATCTTGTCCTTGCCGGAGAGGCTGGTCACGAAGACGCCGTTCGGCGGGCTGTCCTGCAGCCGGATCGGGGTGGCCAGGGTCCCGGTCGGGCTGGTGCCGGACTCGCAGAGCCGGGCGCCGTCGAAGGCCCGCTGCACGTTGAGGTAGACCAGGTCGGCACCGGGGAACTCGGCGGCCAGGGTGTCCCGGGTGGACTTCACCAGGGTGCCCAGCCCCTGCGAGAAGCGGTGTCCCGGCAGCAGGCTGGCGCGGTGGATCGGGCAACCGGCCGCGTACCGCTCGGCGCCCAGCGCGCGGAACTTGTCCCGGGTGTCGCTGCGGTTGTCCTCCTCGTGGAAGCGTGCCTCGAGGTCGAGCGGCAGCGGGTTGGTGTAGTCCTGCAGGACGATCCGGTGCTGACCGTCGGCGTCGATCTCGCGCAGCGTGGTGAGGAGCTGGCGTACGGCCGAGGTGGTCTCCGCGGTCGCGGCGCTCCACTGGGCGGCGGTGGCCAGGTCGGCGTCGGTGCAGGGCTTCTGCTCCACCGGCCCGCCCAGGTAGGCCCAGAACTCCCACCAGCCGGTCCAGGCGTCGGCGATGAACCGGTTGGCGCACTTCTCCGCGACGTTGCCGAAGGTGAACGAGCTGTTGTTCGAGCCGAGCCCGAGCAGCACCAGGTCGATGTCGTGGGTCCGGCTGACCGCGCGGAGCTGGTCGAGCTGGGCGGCCACCTGGCGGCCGTTGGCGCGGGCGGACGAGGCGGCCGCGATGTCGTGCGGCTGCCCGCCGGAGCAGGCGAGGTTGAACCGGTCCTGGATGCCGGGCAGGTTCGCCCGGTGCAGCGAGGCGTTCGCCGAGCGGTGGCAGAAGAACGCGTTGTTGTTCGCGGCGGTCCAACCCGGGAAGCCCTGGGCGACGCCGTTGACGTCGGCCACCGGGGTGTACGCCCCGGCGCCCTCACCGCTGATGAAGCTGTCGCCGAGCGCCACCGCGGCGGTGGGCGGCGCCGCCGAGGCCGGGGCGGCCAGCCCGACGGCGGTCGACAGCGTCGCGGTCGCGACGGCTAGTGCCGCCGCGAGTGCGGTACGACGGAACCTGGACATGACGTCCCCCATCTGTCCATCGAAATATGAAAGATCCTCTGAGACCGAGATCACATCACCTCGGCGCGACGGACGTCAATGGTCGGTGGCAAATTCCCCCCACGAGGCGGGGGAGGACCCGGTCGGCGACGCCTCCCGTCGGGAAGCCCGGCCGCGGCGTCGTTGTTGTTCCGGCTGGATCGACCCGTCGCCGGCCCGTCCGCGAACCGGTCACGGTGGCGCCGACGCGGCGGATCCGGACGCGACGGGTGACCGCGCCGCCCGGGCCCGCCCGTCGCGAGGCGCCTGCCCCGCTGCGGGGCGCCGTCGTCCTGTCGCATCTCCCGGTTAGGCTCGCTGCGGCGCGCCGGCCGGCCCACGACACGTCGGACGCGGCACCACATCGCCGAGACCTGGGAGTACGACCAGTTGACCGCAGAGCCTGAGACCCTGTACGGAGCCGACGACCTCACGCACCTCGAGGGGCTGGACGCCGTCCGCAAGCGGCCCGGCATGTACATCGGCTCCACCGACAGCCGTGGCGTGGGTCACCTCGTCAACGAGATCCTCGACAACTCCACCGACGAGGGCGTCGCCGGCCACGCCACGAAGGTGGCGGTGACCCTGCACGCCGACGGCTCGGTCCAGGTCGACGACGACGGGCGGGGCATCCCCACCGACGTGCACGCCAAGTCCGGCATCTCCGGCGTCGAGCTGGTGCTCACCCGGCTGCACGCGGGCGGCAAGTTCGGCGGCTCCGGCTACAAGACCTCCGGCGGTCTGCACGGCGTGGGCGCCTCGGCGGTCAACGCGCTGTCCCGCCGGTTCGACGTCACGGTCCGTCGGGGCGGCAAGGTCCACGCGATGTCGTTCCGGCACGGCGTGCCGGGGATCTTCGACGGCGACGGGCCCGACGCCACCTTCACCCCGGGCCCCGGGCTCCAGATCGTCGGCGCGATGAAGCGCGGCCAGCGCACCGGCACCTCGATCCGCTGGTGGCACGACGCGCGCTACTTCGAGACCGGCGCCACCCTGGACGCCGACGCGGTGCGCACGAAGCTGCGCAACACCGCGTTCCTGGTGCCGGGCGTGAACTACACGCTGCGCGACCACACCGGGGAGGAGCCGACCGAGGAGAGCTTCCACTACCCGAACGGCCTCACCGACATGGTGGAGTTCCTCGCGCCGGCCGGCGACCGGCCCGTCTCCGGCATGCTGATGGTCACCGGCGAGGGCACCTACCGGGAGAACGCCGCCGACGCCAACGGGGTCATGCAGTCCAACGTGCAGCGCCGCGCCGAGGTCGAGGTGGCCTTCCGCTGGGGCACCGGCTACGAGCGCACCGTCGAGTGCTTCACCAACACCATCCGCAACGCGCACGGCGGCACCCACCGCAAGGGCTTCGAGCGGGGCCTGGCGCGTACCCTCGCCGACGCCATCCGCAACACCCGTGGCCTGCTCAAGGCCAAGGAGGACCCGCCCACCCTGGACGACGTCCTGGAGGGCATGACCGCAGTCGTGCACGTCCGGATCCCGGAGCCCCAGTTCACCTCGCAGACGAAGGACGAGCTCTCCACCGCCGGCATCACCAAGGTGATCCAGGCGCTGGTCGAGCAGCACCTGAAGGCGTGGCTGGAGGACCGCAGGACCAAGGCCGAGGCGCGTACGGTCCTGCAGAAGATCGTCGACGCGGCGCGCGTACGGCTGACCCAGAAGCAGCAGAAGGACGCCGCCCGGCGCAAGACCGCGCTGGAGGGCGCGTCGATGCCGCCCAAGCTGGTCGACTGCCGGGCCACCGGGGTCGATCGCAGCGAGCTGTTCATCGTCGAAGGCGACAGCGCGTTGGGGTGCTTTACCGGCGACACCATGGTGGCGCTCGCCTCGGGTGAGGCCAGGTCCTTCGCCGATCTGGCAGCCGACTGGGCCCAGGGGGTGACTCACTTCGGCTACACGACCAACAAGGCTGGCCGCGTGGTGATCGCCCCGCTGGTGGAACCGCGTCTGACCAAGCGAGACGCTGCGCTCGTCCGAGTCACCCTCGACAACGGCGAGTCGGTGCGGTGCACGCCGGATCACCTCTTCCGGCTACGTGACGGCTCATACCGGCGTGCCGACGCCCTGGCTTCCGGCGACTCGCTGATGCCGCTGTACCGAAGCGTCTCCAGTAAGGCAGAGGGACACAACCTGCACGGATACGAACGGATCTGGATGAACGATCGCGAGGAGTGGGTCTACACCCACTACCTCGCGGATGCGTGGAATCTCCGTCACGGAAAGGACAGCGCCGCCAACGGCAACGTCCGTCACCACGTCGACATCAACAAGCGCAACAACGATCCGCGGAACATCCAGCGCATGACCTGGGCCGGCCACTCGGCACTGCACGCCGCGATGATGGGCGAGCACGTCCAGGCGGGCTGGCGTGAGTGGTTCGACAACGGTGGCCGGGAATTCAAATCCGCCATGCTCACCGCTCAGTGGCGTGATCCTGCCTTCCGCGAGGCATGCCTTGCCCGCCTGTTCGCGCTCAACGAGTCACCCGCATTCAGGGCGAAGATCGAACAGGCCTTCCAGGACTGGTACAACGCGCTCAGCGACGACGAGCGACGTGCCTACGCCGATCGGATGCGCGACCGACAGGCGCAGTACTGGTCGAAGCCTGAGCACCGGGAGGCCGCCGCCGACCGCGTCCGCAGGTTCTTTGCCGATCCCGCTCGTCGCCAGGAGTGGCGTGACCGTGCGGTACGGCAGTGGGACGATCCCGGGTTGCGTGCCTGGCGTTCGCAAAAGACCGTCGAACAGTTCGTCGACCCTGCCGAGCGGGAACGCCAGCGCAACGCGGTGCTGGCCTGGCACGAGGACAATCCGGAATTCGGCGAACGCCACTCGCGTCTGATGAAGCGGCGGATGCCGGACCCGGCTACCGGTCACCTCGGCAAGGCCCAGGCGGGCCGGGCCGCATACGGGGCCAGTGTGCCCCGGGCGCAACGGGTGGGTCGCCAGCAGGAGGGCACGCGCCTGGCAGCGCTTCGGCGCCTCGCCCCGCTGCTGGCGCTGCCGGACGCCGAACTTGCGCAAGCGTACGAGGCGGAGCGGCTCCGGAGCGCGCGCACCGGTCTGCGGTTCGACCGGCTCCTCGCCCTCCACGACGGCGACCACACTCGTCTGCGGGAGTCTGTCGGCCTGGTCAACCACCATGTCGTGTCGGTGGAGCGACTCGACGAGACCGAAGACGTGTATGACCTGACGGTCGAGGGTTACCACAACTTCGCCCTTGAGGCCGGGGTCTTCGTCCACAACAGTGCGCGGGTTGCCCGCACCGCCGAATACCAGGCGCTCCTTCCGATCCGGGGCAAGATTCTCAACGTGCAGAAGGCCAACCTCCAGCAGGTGCTGGACAACGCCGAGTGCGCGGCCATCGTGCAGGTGCTCGGCGCCGGCTCCGGCCGCACGTTCGACCTGTCCGCCATGCGCTACGGCCGAGTGCTGATCATGGCGGACGCCGACGTGGACGGCGCGCACATCCGCACCCTGCTGATCACGCTCTTCGCCCGCTACATGCGACCGCTGATCGAGGCCGGCCGGCTCTACGCGGCGATGCCGCCCCTGCACAAGATCACCACCAGGGGGCGCAACCCGCAGACGATCTACACCTACACCCAGGCGGAGATGGAGGCGACGGTCCGCAAGCTGGAGAAGGCCGGCAAGCAGATCGTCACCCCGATCCCGCGATTCAAGGGCCTCGGCGAGATGGACGCCGACGAGCTGTGGGAGACGACGATGAACCCGGCCACCCGGGCCGTCCGCCGGATCACCCTCGACGACGTCGACGCCGCCGAGCGGATCCTCGAACTGCTGATGGGGGAGAAGGTCGAGCCGCGCCGCAACTGGCTGATCGACTCCGCCGACCGGGTCGACCGCGAGGCGATCGACGCATGACCAGGCCCGCCACCACCCGCCGGGAAGTGAGCTGAACGATGGCACGCCGCAAGGACGACCGCGCCAAGGTGGACCTGTCCGCCTTCGACCAGGCCGGCGCGCGGGTCTTCGACAACCCGCTGGTCACCGAGGTCTCCGACTCCTACCTGGAGTACGCCTTCTCGGTGATCCACTCCCGGGCCCTGCCCGACGCCCGCGACGGCCTCAAGCCGGTGCACCGACGCATCCTCTACGCGATGAACGAGGCGGGCTTCCGCCCCGATCGGGCACACGTGAAGTCCGCCCGGGTCGTCGGCGACGTGATGGGCCGCTACCACCCGCACGGCGACACGGCCATCTACGACGCGATGGTCCGGCTCGCGCAGGACTTCTCGCTGAACGTGCCACTCATCGACGGGCATGGAAATTTTGGAAGCCCGGACGACGGGCCGGCGGCGGCGCGCTACACCGAGGCCCGGATGTCGCGGGAGGCGATGCTGCTCGTCGGCGAGCTGGGCGAGGACACGGTCGACGTCGAGCCCAACTACGACGGCTCGCTGACCCAGCCCACGGTGCTGCCCGCCGCGTTCCCCAACCTGCTGGTCAACGGCGCGTCGGGCATCGCGGTCGGCATGGCGACCAACATGATCCCGCACAATCTCGGCGAGGTCGTCTCCGCCGCCCGTTGGCTGATCAACCACCCGGACGCCACGCTCGACAAGCTCATGGAGTTCGTCCCCGGTCCGGATCTGCCCACCGGTGGCGTGCTGCTCGGGCTCGACGAGGTGCGCCGGGCCTACGAGACCGGGCGCGGCGTCGTCCGGATGCGGGGCAAGGTCGAGATCGGCCCGCTGGAGGGCAGCCGGGGCCGGCAGGCGATCACCGTCGTGGAGCTGCCCTACGGCGTCGGCGCCGAGAAGGTCATCGCGGCCATCACCAACGAGGTCAACAAGACCAAGCGGCTCACCGGCATCGCCGACGTCAAGGACCTCACCGACCGGGAGAGCGGCACCCGCCTGGTGATCGAGTGCAAGGTCGGGGTCAACCCGCAGGCGCTGCTCGCCGACCTCTACCGGCTCACCCCGCTGGAGCAGTCGTTCGGCGTCAACAACCTGGTGCTGGTCGACGGGCAGCCGCAGACCCTCGGGCTGAAGGCGCTGCTGGACGTCTTCCTGGCCCACCGCTACGAGGTCGTGACCCGGCGCAGCTCCTACCGCCGCCGCAAGCGCCAGGAGCGGCTGCGCCTGGTCGACGGCCTGCTGATCGCCCTGCTCGACATCGACCGGGTGGTCAAGCTGATCCGGGCCAGCGACGACGCCCAGGCCGCCAAGGACGGCCTGATGCAGAAGTTCAAGCTCTCCGAGATCCAGGCCACCTACATCCTGGACACTCCGCTGCGCCGGCTGACCAGATACGACCGGATCGAGCTGGAGGCCGAGCAGGAGAAGCTCCGCAAGGAGATCGCCGAGCTCTCCACGATCCTCGACGACCCGAAGGTGCTGAAGAAGGTCGTCTCCGACGAGCTGGCGGCGGTGGTGAAGCAGTTCGGCGCGCCGCGCCGCACCACGCTCGTCGACGGGGACCTCAAGGAGGTGCTGGCCGCGTCCGCGCCGGCCGGCCCGCTGGAGGTCGCCGACGACCCCTGCCAGGTGATCCTCTCCGCGACCGGGCTGGTCGCCCGGACCGCGGCCGAGTCGGAGGAGGCGTCCGAGGGGCGCCGGCGGCACGGCCGGGTCAAGCACGACGCCGTACGCGCCGTCGTGCACTCCACCGCCCGGGGCCGGGTGCTGCTGGTGACCAGCGCCGGGCGGGCGTTCAAGGTCGACGTGCTGCCGCTGCCGGTCCTGCCCGAGCAGGCGGGGACGGTGTCGCTGCGCGGCGGGATGGCCGCCGCCGAGGTGGTGCCGCTGCAACCGGGGGAGACCGTGGTCGGGCTGGCGCCGCTCGGGCCGGCGGCCGAGGGCTCCCCGGGCCTGGCCCTGGGCACCCGACAGGGCGTGGTCAAGGTCTGCGCGCCGGAGTGGCCCGTCCGCTCCGACGAGTTCGAGGTGATCGGGCTGCGGGAGGGCGACGAGGTGGTCGGGGCGACCTGGCTCACCGACGGCGCGGAGACGCTGACCTTCGTCACCTCGGAGGCGTCGCTGCTGCGCTTCGCCGCCGGGCTGGTCCGGCCGCAGGGGACCAAGGGCGGCGGCATGTCGGGCATCAACCTGCCCGCCGGTTCCCGGGTGGTGTTCTTCGGCGCGATCCGCACCGACGACCCGGGTCACGGCGAGCCGATGGTGGTGACCTCCACGGGCGCCACCGTGAAGGTCACGCCGTTCCAGGCGTACCCGGCGAAGGGGCGGGCCACCGGCGGGGTGCGTGCCCACCGGTTCCTCAAGGGTGAGACCGACGTGGCCGTCGCCTGGGTCGGGCCGCGTCCGGTGGCCGCCACCGCCACCGGTGAGCCGGTGGAGCTGCCGGCGGCGGACCCGCGCCGCGACGGCTCCGGCTTCGCGGTGATGCTGGGCCCCACCGTGGTCGGCCACCAGATCGAACGCGACTGACCCACCCGCGCGGAGGGGCCGGCCGCGCACGCGGCCCGGCCCCTCCGACCGGACTTCGCCGGCCTGCCTACCGTGGGGTCAGGTGGCGGGGCCGGGGTGGTGCGGGCTGGCGGACGAGTGCCGGGGTCGGGTGTGCCGGGCGGAGGGTGAGCAGGCTGCCGACGAGGCCGGAGAAGAGGACCACCACGCCGAGCGCGATCGCGGTGGCCGACGGGAGCACCACCCGCAGCGTCGCGTGGGGGTCGAGGTCGCCGAACCCGTCCAGTCCCCAGCGGGCGACCGCCGCGCCGGTGCCGATCCCGCCGGCGACGAACAGCAGCAGGCCGACGGTGACGCTGGTCTCCAACCGCAGGAGGCGTATCCAGCGGTCGGAGGCGCGCTGCGGGACGAGCCTCTCCTGCCGGCCGTAGATCTCGGCGAGGCCGCCGAAGAGCACGAGCTGCACCCCGACCAGCACCATCAGGCACGCGTACACGAGGGTGGCGACGTCGAGCCGGACCGGGCCGAGGGACAGCGGACCCGGGGTGAGGGCCGCCGCTCCGGCCAGCCCGAGCGCGGCCAGCGCGGCGCCCGGCCGGACCAGCGTCTTGCGCGGCGCGAACACCAGCAGGAACCGCAGGTGCCGCCAGCCGTCGCGCCAGGTACGCAGGTGCGGTGGGCGGGACCGGCCGTCGGGCGAGAGGGCGGTCGGCACCTCGGCGATGTCGTACCCGGCCAGCGCGGCGCGCACCACCAGCTCGGAGGCGAACTCCATGCCCGGCATGCAGAGCCCGAGCGCGCGGATCCGTTCCACCTGGAAGCCGCGCATGCCGCAGTGGAAGTCCCGGACCTCGCGCAGCCCGAACAGCCGCCGGCCGAGCCAGCTCAGTACCGGGTTGCCGAGGTAGCGGTGCAGGGGTGGCATGGCGCCGGGTGCGATGCCACCGGCGAACCGGTTGCCCATCACCACGTCGTGCCCGGCGCGCAGCGCCTCGATGAACGGGCCGAGGTCCGCCAGGGCGTACGAGTCGTCGGCGTCGGCCATGATGACGTACCGGCCGCGCGCCTGGTCGATGCCGTTGAGCAGGGCGCCGCCGTAGCCGCGTACGGGGGCGTGCACCACCCGGGCGCCGGCGCGCTCGGCGATCTCCTGCGATCCGTCGGTGGATCCGTTGTCGGAGATCAGCACCTCCCCGACGACTCCGCACTCGTCGAGCGAGCGCAGCGCCTTGCGTACGCAGACCTCCAGGGTCTCAGCCTCGTTGAGGCACGGCAGTAGCACCGTGACCTCGATCTCCGGTTCGTTCGTCATGCTCCCCGTTGCTTTCTGCCGTGTCCGCCGCGAGCCGGTGCGGCTCGTCGTCGGGCTGGGTGGTCGGGTCCGGTCCGCCGTCGGTCGGCGGCCGGTTCGCCTCGCCGTCGACCGGCGGTGCCGGGTGAGGTGCCGACCGCAGTCGCTGCCAGCCGACCGCGGCGGCGATCGGGAGGAACGCCAGCGCCGGCAGGCCGTAGCGGTGGTCGAACATCGAGGTGGCCACGGAGAAGACCATGATTCCGAGGCCGATGCCGGCGTACAGCAGGGCGATCCTGCCGAGTCGCGGCCGGCCCCGGCGCGGCCACACCGCCCCGGCGAGCGCGATCAGCAGCATGCCGGCGAGTGCCGGCGGCGGGGTGACGCCGTACCGGCCGTAGCCGTGCAGGAACCGGCTGGCAGCGTTCGCCTCGACGTCCCGGCTCGGCGCCGGTTGCCACCGGTAGTCCGGGCCGGCGGTGCGCGGCACGCAGTCGGGGTCGGCCGCCCAGTCGGTCGGCGCGGGCTGCGGTCGCCACCAGTTGGCCAGGCATGCCTCGCTCGGTGCGGGCCGGGTCGGCCAGAAGTAGCGGGCGGTGTCCGACGCGACGGCGAGAAGGTAGTCGCCGGGCTGCTGCCGGAGCACCTCGCGGGCGAACTCGTCGAGGTCCTCGGGTCGTTCGGCGGCGCGGATGGGGCTGTCCCGGTTCCAGATGAACCAGTCGGGCCGGGCGGGGCGCTGGTCCAGCGGCTGGGTGGGGCAGAGCTTGCGTAGCCCTGGTCGCAGGTCGAGCCGGTCGCAATCGGCGATCTGGGCGGTCCGTCCGTAGAGGAACTTCCCGCCCTCCAGGCCGAGCGCGCCCCGGACGGTGCCGATGCCGGCGAAGGCGAGCGCGAAGAGTGCGACGACGCCGAGCAGGTACGCCACCGGCGCCCGCCAGCCGCGCCACGGCAGCAGCAGGAACAGCAGCAGGGCGGCGACGGCGACGACGCCGGTGGGTCGGGTCGCCATGGCCACCGCGACGGCGACGCCGGCACCCGCCGCGGCGAGCGCCCGGGGTCGTTCGCGGCGCACCAGCAGCAGGACCGCCACGGCCAGCGCGCCGGTGAAGAGCGTCTCGGTGAGCAGGTACTGCTCCAGCGTGACCTGGGTGGCGTCGAGCAGGATCGGCGCGGCGGCGAGCGTGGCCAGCCAGGCATTGCCGCCCAGGCGGCGCAGCAGCAGGTAGGCCGCGACGCCCAGGGCGAGCCCGGCGAGGTGTTGCAGCGCCACCACGGTGGCGACGGTGCCCGTCCATTCGAAAGCCTTGAGCAGCCACGGGTACGTCCACCGGGCCGGCATGGCCGGCCATTCGCCGGCCCGTTTGAGGTACGTCCCGGAGTCGCCCTGGAACCACAGCGCGGGCAGGTACGCGACCATTGCGGTGATTCGCAGCGCGAGACCGACGGCGAGCACGACGGCGAGGCCGAGGTGTCGACGCAGCAGGGCAGGGAGGGACCGTGGGCCGCCCTGTCGCGTAGTCGGACGTCCAACGTGCACGGAAAGCTCCCGACGACAGCTGAGAGTGATGGCGCGGGTCAAGTTAGCACACGGACGGTGTTCGGACGGCGACCCGCCGATCGGGCCGGGTGGCGCCCGGGTGGCCGCAGGTCCCGGGGCGGGTGCTCAGGCGACGCCGGCGGGGCGGAACTGGACGCTGACCCGGGGCCCGGCGGACCGGGTGGTCTTGGGCACGGCGTGCTCCCAGGTGCGCTGGCAGGAGCCGCCCATCACGACGAGGTCGCCGTGCCCGAGAGGGAAGCGCAGGCTGGTGCCGCCACCCCGGGGTCGCAGCAGCAGTGTGCGGGGCGAGCCGAACGAGACGATGGCGACCATGGTGTCGGTGTGCGCGGAGCGGCCCTGGGTGTCGCCGTGCCAGGCGACGCTGTCCCGGCCGCTGCGGTAGAGGCACATGCCGGCGGTGACGAAGGGTTCGCCGAGCTCGGGGGCGTAGTGCCGGCTGAGGGCGGCGCGGGCCTCGGCGAGCAGCGGATGCGGCAGGGGGCGGTGGGCGGCGTACCAGCAGAGCAGCCGGGGCACGTCGACCTCGGCGTCGTACATGGTGCGGCGCTCGGCCCGCCAGGGCACGTCCCGCAGCAGGGTGTCGAAGACCTGGTCGGAGCCGGCGACCCAGCCGGGGAGGTGGTCGACCCACGCGCCCCGGGTGAGCGGGTGCCGGCGCAGCCGGCCCGCCATGCGGCCCAGCGACGGCTCCTCGACGGTGAGGTCGAGCATCGACGGCTGGTAGGCGGCCCCGGTCATCGGCTCAGCGTACCCGCCCGTTGGCACACGTGTTCGAGGATGGCCGGGAAGGCGGAGCGCAGGCGGCCGCCCGGCGCCGGGTCAACGGTTCAGGATCCGGCGCACCGGCCCGCCGACGGCCCGCTTCACCCGGGCCCGTAGCCGCTGCTCGCGCAGGGTCTCCGCCTCGGCCAGCAGTTCGGCGTTGCGGTCGCGCAGCCACCGCACGCGCTGAAGCAGCACCTCCGCGGCGGTCGCGCCGGCCGGGCGTACGGCGGGTGGGAAGGTGGTGGCCCGCACCTGGGCGTCGAAGCGCGCGGCGCTGTCGCCGTCGGCGAAGGCGTTGCCGAGGTTGTGCTTGGCGAGGAAGGCCAGCATGGTCTCGTAGCGGGCCTTGTGGCCGGCGTTGAGCGGGCCGTAGTCCGCCTCGTCGTAGAGCTGGGCGGCGTCGACGTCGGCCGGCACCTCCTTCATCACCCGGTGCGGGATGTCGAAGTACCGGGCCAGCTCCAGGGTGCGCGAGTCGTGCGCGAAGAGGAAGCCGGGCGTGCCGGCCACCAGCGCCGTGATGGTGCCGTGGATGCGGGTGCCGAACGCGAACTCGAACCCGGAGAGATAGTCCATCCAGGTCCACGGGTCGACGAACATCCGCACCTTGTCCTCGGTGAACAGCGGGTGCGAGGTGTGGACCGGGATGGCGCCGGACTTGCCCCGGTCCTCGGGGGCGTCGCCGTAGAGCAGCGTGCCGAGCGTCTTGAGGTCCTGCGGCAGGTAGCGCAGGTTCGGGTACCGCTCGTGGTGCCGGGCGATGATCTTCGCCATGGACTTCACGTACGGCGAGATCGTGAGCGCGAGGCGGTCGTCGGGCGTCAGCGCCGGCTTCCGCTTCTCCACCTCCAGGCTGTCGCCGTGCAGGAACATCGACGGACAGCCGATCACGTCGACGGCGGAGAAGCCGAGGGTACGCAGGTAGCCCTCCGTGATCTCGCCGCGGACGCCGATGCTGGGCGAGCGGTCGAGGACGGCCCGCACGAACCGGCTCACCACGTCGTCGATCGGGCGGAGGTACTCCCGGTCGCCCTTGACGTCGGTCTGCACGCCGACCCCGAGCACCACCACCGGGATCTTCAGCCGCTCGATGAGCTTGGTCATGGTTTCGACGCGGTGGGCGTAGCTGCGCCGGAAGGCGTTGGCGAGCGGTACGACGTAGACGTCGTACCTCTCGTTGATCATGTCCGCGTCCCGCGGGTTGACCTTGAACTCGGTCGAGGTGATCTCGGCGGTGGAGGTGCGCAGGAGCTTGTGGGCGGCGTGGCTGAAGACGAGGTTGCCGTTGTTCTCGCCGATCCAGTTCTGCGCGTACGTCTCCTCAGGGGAGTAGACGTCGAACGGGCCCTTCTTGGCCCGCATCAGGATCCGCCGGTGCATCCGTCCCCGCCTCTCGGTCGCCCTGGGTCACGGAATACTAGGCCACCGTCCGACGCGGACAGAGCGGCCGGTCACCGTCGTCACGTACCGGAACGGGGCGGTCACCCGCCGGACGTGAGGGGTCGCCAGGGCCGACGGGTAGGGTGCCCGGCGGGCGGTGCCGACCGGGCGGCCGCCGCGGGACGTCCCGACGACGGGGTCGAGGAGGAGACGTACGTGCTGGTGACCCTGCGGATCTCCGGAGGCCCGGCGTGACGGGCGCCGCGACGGCCGCGCCGGCCCGCCGGCCCGCGTCGCCGGCCAGCCGCCTGCCGTCGCTCACCGGGCTGCGCTGGGTGGCCGCGCTGCTCGTCTTCGGCTTCCACGCCGGGACGATGGGCATCATCGCCGAGTCCGACCACCGGGCCGTGGTGAACTGGGTCTTCACCCTCGGCCTCTCCGGCGTGCAGTTCTTCTTCATCCTCAGTGGCTTCGTGCTGGTCTGGTCGGCCCGGCCGACCGACACCCGTCGGGCGTTCTGGCGTCGCCGGGTCGCCAAGATCTGGCCGAGCCACGTGCTGCTGTGGGCGCTGGCCCTGGCGGTCGCCGCCTGGTTCGCCGACCCGGTGGACGGCGGCGTGGCGCTGGAGAACCTGTTCCTCCTGCAGGCATGGGACCCCCGGCCGGGCCACTTCTACAGCATCAACACGGTCAGCTGGTCGCTGTCCTGCGAGTTCTTCTTCTACCTCTGCCTGCCGCTGGCGCTGCCGCTGATCCGCCGGGCCCGGCCCTGGGCGCTGTGGAGCGTCGTGGTGGCGGTGCCGCTGCTGATCCTCGCGCTCTGGCCGGCACAGGCCCTGGCGCCCGAGGAGAGCCGCTGGTGGTTCACGCAGATCTTCCCGCCCGTACGGTCGCTGGAGTTCTGGATGGGCGTGGCCGCCGCCGAGCTGATGCGGCGCGGCCGGTGGCGGGGGCCGGGTCTGCCGGTGGCCAGCCTGGTCTTCGTGGCCACCTGGGTCGTCGCGGCGCAGTGGGTGCGCGCCGAGTTGTGGGCGGCGCTGCTCTCGGTGGCGTACATCCTGGTCATCACCGCCGCCGCGGACGCGGACGTGCGCGGGCGACGCTCGCCGTGGCGTTCCCGGCCGATGGTCTGGCTCGGTGAGGTCTCCTTCGCCTTCTATCTGGTGCACGTGCTCGTGATGATCAGCGTGCTGCGCTTCACCGGGGACTGGGGAGTCGGGTTCAGCGGCTGGTGGGGGCTGACGGTGGTGCTCGGGTTCCTGCTGGTCAACCTGGCCCTCGCCGGGCTGGTGCACCGGTTCGTCGAGACTCCGCTGATGCGGCTGCTCACCCCGCGCCGGACGGCCGCGCCCCGCGCGATGGACGCCACCGTGGCCCCGGGGCAGCGTCGCGACGCGGTGCCGCGGCCCCGGACGGGCGACGACCGGGCCGAGCATCGGACCGAGTACGTCGACTCGCGTTGACGCCCCCGTACGAAAACGTCCGCGTCGGCGAGGGCGGGTCGGCCGAACGGACATGGTGACGCCGGTCACGCTGCGGGGAAAGCGTCATTCGGCGCGGCGGGGCCCATTTCCGCCCGGTGTCGCGTGGGCGTCTGCGCCGGGTCGTCCCGTTGCCGCCTCGAAGCTCCGCTGGATACCGTCGTCCCATTGAGTCGCGTCAGTGCCAGGGTGCCGCAAAACTGGGCCGCAGATCGATGTTTAAGCAGGTGGGAGTGGTTTGGCAGGCCGTGGACCGGCCAGTAATGTCGGCGCGTCCGGTGCGGTAACCGATCGCAAGAGGCGACGCCGCGCCGACCCGCCTAATCGTGAATACGAACCGGGGACCCAGTGCTTCATGGGGTGAATCCGTGGGCCCGCGGCCCGTGGTAGGGCGTTCTTCCCGCCCGAATCCGTCAGCTAACCCGGTCGGCGGCGTCGGAAGGAGCTCCATCCTCGTGCAGCACCCACCCGTCCCCCCGCTGTCCCGCCGTCTCCACGGCGCCGCGGTGCCCGTGCTCGTCCGCCCTCCGGCCACGAGCTGACCCACCGGTCACCGTCCGTCGCCCGGCCTGCCGGGCGCATCCCCTGAGTGGCCCACCGCCCGCCCGGACACCCGTCCGCGGGGCCGGTCCGCCCTGCCCTCGGCGCGGATCGACGGCCGCTCACCCCCGAGCCCGTGGAGGAAGAACCGTGAAGCACCACCTCAAGCGGCACCTGCGCCGCCTCACGTCCGAGCGCCCGTACCAGCTGGCGGTGGCGTCCGCCGCGGCGCTCGTGCTGGCGTCGGGCACGGGCGCGCTGCTGGCCGGGGCCGACGAGGCCCCCGCCGCCGCGCAGGCCCCGGTCGCCGCGTCCGAACCGCGCGACGACACCGCCGCCTCGCGCGGTCAGGCCCGGATCGCGACGGCCCCGTCCGCTGCCGTCCCATCCGCCGCCGTCCCGTCCACCGCCGCTCCGGCGGCCTCCAGCGCCGCCCCCTCGGCCAGGGCGTCCAGCGCCGCCCCCGACCCGGACCTGACCCGCAAGCCGGAGCGGCCGAAGCCTCCGGCCGCCAAGACCCTGGACTACGACTACCAGGCCCAGACCACCTTCTACAACTGCGGTCCGGCGGCCGTCCGGCACGCCCTCAGCGCGGCCGGCATCGCGCGCAGCCAGGACGCCCTCGGCGCCCAGCTGGGCACCGACCAGCTGGGCACCGACTCGGCCCAGGACACCACCCGCGTGTTGAACGCGGCGGTGCCGGGCGACCCGTACCGGACCCGGACGATCCCCGGCGGCGCCGCGACCCCGGCCCAGATGGACCGGCTGCAGGCCGACGTCGTCGCGGCCATCGGCGACGGGCGGGGCGTCGTGGTGAACGTCGCCGGCAGCGCGACGGACACCGCCGGCGGCTGGCACTCGTTCCCCGGCGGCCACTACATCGCCGTGGTCGGCTACAAGGACGAGGGCCGGCTGGTGAAGATCGCCGACTCGGCGAACCCGGCGAGCGCGTCGTACTGGATCAGCACCATCGCCCTGGCGAACTGGGCCGCGACCCGCGGCTACTCCGCCTGAGCGACGCGTCGGGCGCCGGCTCCCCCACCGGGGGGCCGGCGCCCGATGTCGTGTCCGGGTCACGTCCCTCGCTCGGGCGGCAACCGGGTGGCACACTGCGCCTCATGGTCGATGGATCGGGTGACCGGGACGGCCGGCGGGTGCTCCTGCTGCTGCACGGCATGGGCACGACCGGCGACGTGTGGCTGCCCTGGGCGCCGCTGCTGGAGCGTCGATGGGCGGGGCGGTGGCTGGCGCCGGACCTCGCCGGCCACGGCTGGTCGCCGCCGCTGCCGGAATACTCGTTCCCGGGGCTGGCCGCGCGGATCGCCGCCGGGCTGGCGGCGGAGGATCGGCTCGTCGTGCTGGGACACTCTCTCGGCGGGGTGGTCGGGCTGGCGCTGGCCGCCCGCGACGCCGGACTGCTCGTCGACGCCGTGGTCGGCATCGGCATCAAGGCCGTCTGGTCGCCGGCGGAGCTGGCGAAGGCGGGGGAGCTGGCGGCCCGGCCGGTGACCTGGTTCGCCAGCCGCGACGAGGCGGCCCGCCGCTACCTGCGGGTGGCCGGCCTGACCGGCCTC
Source organism: Micromonospora sp. CPCC 205546 (assembly GCF_036902715.1). Lineage (NCBI taxonomy): Bacteria > Bacillati > Actinomycetota > Actinomycetes > Micromonosporales > Micromonosporaceae > Micromonospora > Micromonospora sp. CPCC 205546. Next base: position 3,035 of record NZ_JBAKHL010000049.1, on the reverse strand, counting down.
CTCGCCCCGGACCATCCCGTCGTGCAGGCCGGGCTGCGGCAGGCCGACGGGCGCTGGCGGCTGGCGATGGACCCGGCCGCGTTCGGCGTGGGGGCGCCGGACCTGCCCGCCCTGCTGGCGGCGACCGACGTGCCCGTGCTGCTGGCCCGCGGCGAGCGCGATCCCATGGTCACCGACGCGCAGCTCAAGGAGCTGGGCGTGCCGGTCGCCACCCTGCCCGGCCTCGGGCACAACGCCCACGTCGAGGCCCCCGAGGCGGTCCTGGACCTCGTCGACCCCTACCGCTGATCCGTCTGCCATCCCGGGGCCGCGCCGCGGGGGACGTGGCCGACGATCAAGAGCCGGCAGTCGCCGGTGCCTCGGGGCGCGCGGCGGGCACCTCCCCGTGCCCGGTCCCGCCCTGGTCCCGGACGCGTGGTGGCCGGATCGCCGTGATCGCGACGGCGGACCCCGCAGCGAGGAGGGCGAGTGCCAGCCAGGGGAGGGCGGGCAGGTGCCAGCGTTCGCCGAGGTCCGTCAGATAGCCGATGACGGTGTTGCCGCCAGCGGCGACGAGTCCCCCTGCGGAGGCATACACGCCCAGGTAGGTGCCGGTCAGGCCCGGACGGGCGAAGTCGGCGGCACGGCTGAGCGCGAACGGCTGGGCGATGTTGAGGCCGATCGCCAGGAACGCCGTGGCGAGGGCCACCGGTATCGACGCCGCCAGGACGATCGCGATCGCGGTGTTCCGGCCGCCGGCGGACAACCAGGTCGCGCTGCCCGCGCCGGCGATGAAGGACACGGCGGAGAGCAGCAGGCCGACGACGATCGCGGCGTGCGAGGACATCCGGCGTGCCAGCGCCTGGGAGACCCGCACCTGTAGCAGCAGTGTCGTCACGGTGGAGATGAGGAAGACCGCTCCGGTCGCACTGGCCCAACCGGTGACCCGGGCCGCCTCCAGCGGAAGAAGCAGGTAGAACTGGTTGTACAGCGTCAGCATGCCGGCGCAGGCGACGGTGAAGACCATGAACCGGCGGTCGGTGGTCACCTGCCGCCAGCTGGCCCGGAGCGGCCCGGCCGGCACCTCCTGGGCCCGCGCCGGAAGCCAGAGCGCCTGGGCGATCGTGAGGACGGCGAAGATGACCGCCGAGGTGAGCGCCATCGGCCCGAACCCGACGAGGATGAGCACGCTGCCGAGCAGCGGGCCCGCCAACGCGCCGACCGTGTTCGTGAGGCTGTAGAGCGTGAACGCGTCGACCCGCCTGTCGGCGGCCTCCAGCGCCAGGTAGGTGCGTACGGCCGGCGAGAACAGCGCGCCGGCCAGACCGGTCAGGACGGCGGCGCTCATCAGCCCGACGGCGCTGCTCGAGAAGGCGAAGATGGCGAAGGCCAGCGTCCGTAGCGCGCAGCCGGCGATGATGACCGGCCGGCAGCCGAAGCGGTCGGCCGCGGCGCCACCCACCACGGTCAGTCCCTGCTGGGCGAAGGTCCGGATCCCCAGCACGGCGCCCACCACTGCGGCGGCCATCTGCAGGTCGTTGGTCAGATAGGTGGCGAGATAGGGCACCAGTAGGTAGAAACCGACAGCCATCCCGCACTGGTTGACCAGTAGCAGCCGCACCGGCCCGGACATGGACCGGAACAGTCTGATCGTACGCACCCGGGCCTCCCGCCTGCCATTCCCGGCGACCGGCTTGTCGCCTGAAGGTAGCAGTTGCCGCAGTGTGGCAATAAGGCCTACTGGGCGGGAAGGTCAGGTGGCGGGGGAGAGCGTCGCCTCGTCCGGGTCGACCGGCAGGTCCGCCCCGCCGGCGGGCCGCGGGGCCGGCGGGTTCCAGCCCTGGTCGAGCTCCCGCCGGGCGGCCTCCAGGAACGCCTCGGCGTACGTCTCGGTGGGAAAGTCGCCCAGGTAGCGGCTCCGGGTTGCCCACCGGGCCGAGGCCAGCGGGTCGGTCTCCAGCAGCGCGGTCAGCACCTCGTCGAGGTTCGACATGTCGCGTCGCAGCACGTAGCCGGAGCCGGCCAGCGGGAACCGCTCGGTGAACCGGTCGCCCTCGCCGGCCATGTCCGTCACGGCGTACGGCTTGCCGGAGTAGAGGTAGTCGGAGATCACCCCCGACACGTCGGAAACCAGCGCGTCCGAGCGGTTCACGCACTCGGTGAGGGTCAGCTCCCGGCTGGCGGCGGCGCCGAAGACGTGCTGCCGGCCGCTGCGCGCCCGGTCCGCGGCCAGCAACTCGGTGAGCCGGCCCAGCTGCCGGGCGGAGGCCGGGTTCTGCGAGGTGTACGGGTGGGCCCGCAGGATCACCGTCGCGCCCCGCTCGAGCAGCCGGCGCAGCAGGGCCTCGGCCACCGGCAGGGAGCAGTAGTTCGCGTCCGCGTTGTGCCCGGTCCAGGTCGGCGTGTAGAGCACGGTCGGGTTGCTCCGGCCGGGTGCCGACTCGGGGCGTACCTCGATCGACTCGACCTGCGGGCGGCCGACGATGACGAACTTCTCCGCCGGGATGTCGACCCCGGCGCGGGCGTACCGGTCGACGGCGGCCCGGCCGGCGACGAAGATCCGGTCGAAGATCGCCGAGACGGGGTTGGCGCTGGGCGCCTTGTCGCTGTCGCCGTGGTGCAGCTGGACGTGGGTCAGCTGGGTGAAGCGGATGCAGTGGCTGTTCTTCGCGCCGTGGTTGACGTAGAACGCCACCCGCAGGCTCGGCACCAACGCCTCGTCCATCGCCCTGGTGGTGGGGCAGTAGACCACGGGCGCGCTGGTGGCCGCGGCGACCAGGGGCAGGAACTCCGGCTCGCGCACCATCACCAGGAACGGCCGGCCGATCCGCTCCAGGTACGGCAGCCACATGGTCACCTGGTACTCGGAGCCGGGCGGCGCGGAGAAGTGCAGCAGGAACTCGGGCTGGTGCCGGCGCAGCGCGCGGGACACCGCCGAGCCGCCGGCTCCCGGGGAGAACCGGCGCCGGGCCAGGTCCAGGCCGACCGTCGCGGCGCCGGCGGCGACCACGGCGACCGCGGCCAGCGCGACGCCGGCCGGCAGGCCCGCGACGGCG
>NZ_JBAKHL010000048.1:0-49055 GCF_036902715.1 Micromonospora sp. CPCC 205546 | reverse complement strand
GGGAGCGGCGGTCGCCGCGGCCGCCGGCGCCGGGCTGGAGGCGCTGGCCGCCGGCCGGCGCGCCGCCGGCCGGCCGGCCACCGTCGTCGCCTGGGTGCCCTGGGCGGACGAGGTGACCGACCCGGCGCAGCTGCGCCGCCGGGGGGTCCGTCCGATCCCGGCCGAACTGGCCGTGGCCGCGCTGCAGCAGGCCGTGGGGCGCGGCGACGACCAGCTCGCGGTCGCCGACCTCGACTGGTCCGCGTTCGTGCCGGCCTTCACCGCCGTACGGCCCAGCCCGCTGCTGCGCGGCGTGCCCGAGGCGGCGCTCGCCGACCGGGACACCGGCTCCGGCGGCGAGGCGAGCGACCCGGCCCGGGCGCTGCGGGACCGGCTGGCCGGCGCGCCGGCCGGCGACCGGCACCGGATCCTGCTGGATCTGGTCCGGGCGCGCGTGGCCACGGTGCTCGGGCACGCCTCTCCCGGCGCGGTCGAGGCCGACCGGGACTTCCTGGAACTCGGCTTCGACTCGCTGACCGCGCTCGAGCTGCGGGACGCGCTGTGCCAGGAGACCGGGGCGGAGCTGTCGGCGACGCTGCTCTTCGACCACCCCACCCCGGCGGCGCTGGCCCGGCACCTGCTCGGTCAGCTCGTCGGCGCGGACGAAGCCGCGAGCGCGGCGGACGCCGCCGGGGACCCCGCCCCGCAGAGCGCCGGCGGTGGACTGCTCGGCGGGCTGTTCAACCAGCCGAAGGCGCGCGAGGATCCCGCCGGATACGCCGAACTCCTGGTCAAGCTCGCCCAGTTCCGGCCCAGCTTCAGCGAACCGGCGCAGCTCACCCGCCCGGCCGGCATCCTGCGGCTGGCCCAGGGCAGCGCCGGGGCCCAGCTCGTGTGCTGCTGCACCATGTCCCTGCTCTCCGGGGCCCACGAGTACGCGCGGCTCGCCTCCGGATTCCGGGGCGTACGCAACGTGTGGGCCCTGCCCAACCCCGGGTTCGGCGTGGGCGAGGAGCTTCCCGCCGACCTCGACGCGCTGCTGCGGGTGCACGCCGACACGGTGCTGCGCGCCGTCGGCGCCGGCCCGTTCGTGCTGGCCGGGCACTCGGGCGGCGCGATGGTGGCCAACCTGCTCGCCGGCGAGCTGGAGCGCCAGGGGCGCACGCCGGACGCGGTGGTGCTGATGGACACCTACCCGGCGAACAGCGAGGTGCTCGGCGGATGGGTGCCGCAGCTGCTCGACGGGATGATCGACCGGGACAGCGCCTACACGCCGATGGACGACTGGCGCACGACCGCGTGGGCCGGCTACCTGCCGCTGTTCCTGGACTGGCAGCCGGTCGAGATGGCGGCGCCGACCCTGCTGGTGCGCGCCAGCGAACCGCTGGGGGAGTGGGACGGCGAACCGGACGGCTGGCGGTCCCGCTGGCCGTACCCGCACGAGGCGGTGGACGCGGCCGGCGACCACTTCAGCATGGTCGCCGACCGGGGGCCGGAACTCGCCGGCACGGTGCAGCGGTGGCTGACCGCGCGGGGCCTGTGACCGTCGCCGCCCCTGGCGTGCCCCTAGCGCCCCCTATCGGCACACGTACATCTATCGGACCGACGTTCCAGGACGGAGCATGACGACGTGGACGAGGCAGTGGTGGTCACGGAGCTGGTCAAGCGGTACCAGCCCAACATGCCACCGGCGGTGGACGGACTGAGTTTCTCCGTCGGCGCCGGTGAGGTCTTCGGCCTGCTGGGGCCGAACGGCGCCGGCAAGACGACGACGATCGGGGTGCTGACCACACGGGTGCGGGCCACCTCGGGGCGGGCCCGGGTGTGCGGCGCCGACGTGATCGGCGCGCCCGCCGTCGCCCGGCAGCTGCTGGCGGTCGTGCCGCAGCGGGTGAACCTGGACCGGGCGCTGACCGTCCGGCAGAACCTGCTGTTCCACGCGGCGTACCACCGCGTGCCCCGGGCGGAGCGCATCCGTCGGGCGGACGAGCTGCTCGATCAGATGGGGCTCAAGGACTTCGCGAACCACCGTACCGACTTCCTGTCCGGCGGCCTCGCCCAGCGCACGATGATCGCCCGCGCGTTGATGCACTCGCCCCGGGTGCTCTTCCTCGACGAGCCGTCCGCGGGCCTCGATCCGCAGTCCCGGCTCTTCGTGCACGACCGCATCGCCGAGCTGAAGCGGGCCGGGGTGACCGTGGTGGTCACCACGCACGACATGGACGAGGCGGAGAAGCTCTGCGACCGCGTCGGCATCGTCGACCACGGCAAGCTGCTCACCCTGGACACTCCGGCCGCGCTGACCCGTACGCTGCCGGGCAGCAGCACCCTGACCCTGGTGGTGACCCCCGGCGCTCCCGCCGAGGAGGTGCGGGCCGCGCTCGACGCGATCCCGGAGGTGGAGCAGGTGGAGCACTTCAAGGTGGCCGCCCCGGCGCCCGTCGCCGCGCCGGCGTTCCCCGGCATGCCGGCGATGCCGATGCCCGCGCCGGCCGCCGACGCGCCCGTCGACCCGGACGCCCCGCTCTCCTTCCGGGTCTACACCAGTGGCCAGCCGGCCAACGCCATCCCGATGGCGATGAAGATCCTCGCCGACCTGGGCTGCGAGGTCCGTGACCTGAACATCGGCCAGCCCAGCCTGGAAGATGTCTTCATCCACCTGACCGGAAGGGAACTTCGGTGAGCGTCGCCGCCCCCGCCCCCCCGTCCGCGCCGCCGTCGGCCTCGCCGCCGCCGGTGCGCGCGCTGGACCAGTTCGCCACGTTCCGGGCGGTGCTCTCGCGGGACCTGTTCGTCACCGGCCGGGAGCTGGTCGGCTTCCTGCTCCAGGTCTTCATCCAGCCGCTGTTCATGTTGCTGATCTTCGGCAAGGTGCTCAGCGACCTGGGCTACGCCAGCGACGACTTCAGCAACGTGCTGCTCCCCGGCGTCATCGCGCTGAACGCCTTCCTGATCGGCCTGGAGAACACCGCGCTGCCGATGATGATGGACTTCTCCTTCACCCGGGAGATCGAGGACCGCCTCCTGTCGCCCATGGCGATCCCGCTGGTGGCCCTGGAGAAGATCGTCTTCGGCGGCATCCGCGGCCTGATCGCCGGCGTGGTGCTGATCCCGGTCGGCATGCTCATGCTCGGTGTCACCTGGCCCTGGGCGGTGGTGCTCAAGGTGATCGGGGTGCTGGCCATCGGCGCGCTGGTCGGCGCGGCGGTCGGCCTCGCCTTCGGCACGCTGGTGCCGACGCAGCACATCCAGATCATGTTCACCGTGGTGATGACCCCGATCATGTTCACCGGCGCGACCCAGTTCCCGCTGCTCGGCCTGGACTCGCTGCGCTGGTACCAGGTGATCTGCTCGCTGAACCCGCTCACCTACATCAGCGAGGCGACCCGGTCGCTCGTCGGCCCGCCGGGGGTCGAGTCGCTGCCGCTCTGGCTGTGCATGTGCGTGCTCACCGGGGTCTTCGTGGTGTTCTCGATGATCGGCATGCGTGGCTTCATGCGCCGTGCCATGGACTGACCGAACCGGATCCTCTCCGCCGATGGCCCGAGCCGCTCCCGCGGCCCGGGCCATCGGCGTCGGTGCAGGCGTCGCTGGATTCCACCATTCACCAGCGCAAATGCAGATCGGTTCACTCCATCCGGGGGACGATCGAGAAAACAATTCACCTCACCGGTGGGCGTTGTCATGCCGGCCGTGGCAGGCTGTACGGACGGCGGTGGCTCACCCTTCCGGCTGCCTCGGAGTGGCAACCGTCCCATCGGGGCTCCGCCGAACGTCGCCGTACCGACGAACGTCGGTGCCGGCCCGGCCGCAGACCGAACAGCTCCACGACAGCCCGTCGGTGCGGCCTACTCCAGGGCCGGACGGCGCGGGTCGCCGCACAGGCGGAGAGGAGTGGCGCATGGTGGACATGGCCGGGAACGACCGGGAACCGGCGGTGCTGGTCTGCACCTACAACAGCGCGGGGATGTTCAACCCCTTGCTCAGCATCGTGGGCGAGCTGAAGGCCCGGGGTGTCGGGAACGTGTGGTTCGCCTCCACGGAGGACCGCCGGGCGGACGTCGAGGGGCTGCGCGGGCCGGGCCAGGTCACCTTCGTCTCGCTCGGCCCGGCCCGGCCGCAGTCGTCACCACAGAACTGGGACGACGCCACCTACCGCGCCCTGACCACCGGCGACCGGGCGACCAGCTTCGCCCGGTACCTCGACGCCAGCACCGACCACGACCACGTGCGGCAGCTCTACCGGCGCTGCCTGCGGGCCATCGACGACATCGGGCCGGCGGTGGCCGTGGTGGACAGTCTCGCCAGCTGGGCGATGGACGCGGCACAGACCCGGGACCTGCCCTTCGTGGTCAGCATCTCGCTGCCGCCCTCCAACTTCCTGCAGGAACAGTTGCCGTCGCGCTATCCCGCCCCGTTCTCCGGGCTACCGGAGCGGATGACGCCCCGGCAGCAGGCGGCCAACGTCGGCTTCCGCAACCGGCTCGTACGGGCCCTGATGGAGCCGGAGCGGTTGCGCCGGAGCCTCGCCGCCGTCGCCAGTCGCAGGGCCGCCGGGATCCGCAACCCGGAGATGCGCCCGGCGGGCTATGTCGAGGCCGCCGAGGCGCTCATGGCGTACACGGTCTTCGGCTTCGAGTACCCGTTCGCGACCGCCCCGGAGAAGCTGCGGATGCTCGGTTCCGTGGTGCCCCGGGAGCTGCCGCCGGTCGACGGGGAGGAGGACCTGACCCGGTGGCTCGACGAGCACCCCCGCGTGGTCTACGTCGGGTTCGGCACCATCATGCGGCTGTCGCGGGGGCAGGTGGACGCGATCGTGAAGGTCGCCGAGCGGCTCGGCCCCGAGCACGCCGTGCTGTGGAAGGTTCCCGCCGGTCAGCAGCACCTCCTGCCGCCGGCGCGACGCCTGCCGGGAAACCTCCGGGTCGAGTCGTGGCTGCCGTCGCAGCACCGGGTGCTGGCCCACCCGCACGTGAAGGTCTTCTTCAACCACGGCGCCGCCAACGCCATCCACGAGGCCGTCCACTTCGCCGTACCGCAGCTGGTGATGCCGTTCTGGCTGGACTGCCCCGACGGCGCGGTGCGCGCGGTCGACAGCGGGGTGGCGCTGTCCGTCGAGCGTGCCGACACCCTGGACGTCGAGGACGTCCTCGCCAAGCTCCGGCGCCTGCTGGACGAGGAGACGTTCCGCGCCCGGGCACGACTGTGGAGCCGGCGGATGCGGCAGGCCGGCGGGGTCGCCGCCGCCGCCGACCTCGTGCTGCGGCATCGCGACGAGGCCTCGGCCCGCCGTGGCGTCGGGCTGGCCGTCGGCTGAGGCACCGTCCGTCGTACGCGCCGAAGGGGCGCGGGGCCCGCGCCACCGCGCCCCTTCGGCCGCCGGTCAGGACGCGGCGCCCTGCGTCTCGTCGGCCAGTGCCTCCGCGTAGGCGACGAGCCGGGACGGCAGGTCGGTGCGGCGCTTGACGTCGAGTTTGCGGTAGACCCGGGTCAGGTGCTGTTCGACGGTGCTCACGGTGATGAAGAGCTTGCTGGAGATCTGTCGGTTGGTGTGCCCCTGGGCGGCCAGCGCGGCGACCCGGCGTTCGGCGTCGCTCAGCCCGTCGTCCGGCTCCTGCAACTCGGTGGTGGCCGGGTACGCGGGCAGCCCGCTGCCCGGTTCGCGACGGATCAGCCGCTGGGCCAGCACCGACGCCCCGCAGTCCTGGGCGAGCTGGTAGGCGCGGCGGACGAGCAGCCGGGCGCGGGCGGAGTCCCCGGCACGTTGCAGCGTCTGGCCGGTGTCGCCGAGGGCCCGGACGAGCTCCAGCCGGTCGCCGCTGGACTGCAGCAGGTTGACCGCCTCGGAGAGCAGCTTGCGCCGGTGGTCCTGGGCGGCGGTGGTGGCGAGCAGTCGCAGCGTCCGACCCCGGGTCCGGTCGTCGACCCCGTGCGGGACCCGCAGCTGCTCCTGGAGGAGCTGCGTGGCCTGCGTCTTGTTGCCGACGCTGAGCTGCACCCGGGCCAGCTCCAGCCGCCAGGGCACCAGCCCGGCCGCGTCGATGCCCCACGTGCGCATCAGCTCGCCGCACCGCCGCAGGTCGCTGGTGGCGGCGTGGGGCCGGCGCACGGCCAGGTGGTGCCGGGCGCGGGCGGCCAGGTAGTGCAGGCCCAGCGGGGTGCGGAACATGCCGGGCGGGACGGGGTGGGCGAGCCACCGGTCGGCCTCGGAGAACCGTCCCGACTCGGTCGCGGCGGCGACCAGGGTGGCCAGCGGGCCGGCGATCGCCACCCCCCAGGCGGGGGCGGGCATGTCGTCCAGGGCCGCCCGGGCGTGGTGCTCGGCGCCGGGCAGGTCGCCGACGCGCAACGCCGCCTCCGCACGGATCGCCCGGATGACGGCCCGCCATCCCGGGGCGTGCTGGGCCACCGGCCGGCCGAGCAGGACGTCGCCCCAGACCGCGGCCCGGTCGGACCGACCCGCCCAGAGCAGGGCCAGCAGGGGTGCGGTCAGCAGGCCCAGCGCGCCGTCGTCGGTGTGGTGGCGCTGCAGGAGCTGCTCGGCGCTCGCCACGGTGTCGTTGTCGGCGGTCGGCGTCAGCGCGGTGCCGAGCACCGTCACCGCCTGCAGCAGCGGGCTGATGGTGGTCGGCGCGTTGGCCGCGCGGCTCCACGTGGTCGGGGTCTGCCGCACGGTGGCCAGGTGGTCCGGATGGGAGAGCGAGACCAGCAACTGCATCAGACGCAGGCGACCGGTCACGCCGGCGGAGCCCTGCTCCTCGTCCGGGGAGATCGCGCCCACCGCCTCGGTGGCCTCGTCCACGCGACCCTGCCAGAGCAGGTAGGGCACGGCGGACAGTCCCGCGTCGGTGGACCACCCCGCGGCGCGTGCCGTCCGGACCAACTCGGTGAGCTGCCCGTTCACGGTCAACGGGTTGATCTGCCAGCGGGCGTTCACCAGCATCTCGGTGGTGGCGGCCCGCTGCTGCTCGTCCGCCGGCGCGCGGGAGACCAGCCGCAGACACGCCGCCGCCACGTCGGGCCGGCCCGACGCCAGCGCGTGTGCGGCGGCGTCCTGGAGCACCGGCACCATCCAGGACGCGCTCGCCGCGCCGGCGGCAACCAGGTGCTCGGCGACCACGCTCGGCTCGGCGCCGCGGTCGTGCAGCACCTCGGCGGCCCGCTGGTGCAGGTTCCGCCGCTCGTCGGCCGACATGTCACCGAGGATCGAGCGCAGGATGCGCGGGTGGCGCAGCTCGTCGGACTTCATCAGGCCCGAGGTGCGCAGCACCCGTACCGCCGGGACCGTGGACTCGGGCACCACGTCGAGGAGATGACCGAGCAGTTCGGTGGTCGCGGGTCGGTTGAGCACCGCCAGTGCCTGGGCGACGCGGCGCACCCCCGGCTCGTGCCGGTAGAGGCAACCGAGCACGGCCTGGTCGAAGGCGTCACCGACGGCGGGACCGTAGTCGTCGCCCGCTTCGCCGTGGGCCCGTTCCTCGAGCAGCGCCCGGGTCAGCAGCGGATTGCCACCGGTCATCCGCATGCAACGTTCCGCGATCTGGCGGGCGTCGTCGGCCTCGCCGCCGACCAGCCGGGCGACGGCGTCGACGCTCAGCGGCGGCAGGCCGATGCGGGAGAAGTGCGGCTGGCTGAGCAGCTCGGCCCGGAACAGCGGGTGCGGCGGCCGCAGCGTCGACGCCTCGGCGAGCACGACCATGATGCGGGCGTGGCGCAGCCGCCGGGTCACGTAGAGCAGGCAGTGCAGCGAGGCCGGGTCGGCGTGGTGCACGTCGTCGACGACGAGGACCAGGGGCCCGGTGCCGGTCAGGTCGAGCAGGGTGGCGAAGAGGCCGTGCAGCAGGGGTGCCCAGGCCCGGTCACCGTCGGCCGCCTCGCCGCCGGGCTCGGGCAGCGGCACGGCGAAGGCGGCGTCCCGCATCAGCTTCTCGACCCGGGCCGCCGCCTCGGGGGCCAGCCGTGCACTGTGGAACAGTTGCCCGACGACTCCCAGGTGCAGTCCGCGCTCCGCCCGTGAACCGGCGGCGCTCATCACCTGCCCGCCGGCGCCCGCCGCCCACTCGCCGAACGACTCCAGCAGGCTCGTCTTACCGCTCCCCACGGCACCGGTGACGAGCGCGACGTGCCCGCGCTGTTGGTCCTCACACGCGCGGAACGCGCGCCGCAGGCGGGTCGTCTGTTCCTCTTGCTGCACCAACACCAGCGGGTCAGCCCTTCTCGTACGCGGTGCGGGACCGGGAACCCCGGTGTGGCCGCCACCGCCACCCCTGCCGGACAGCCGCCCCTCCACCCGCGCGTACCGGGTAGGGGTGGAGCGCACCGGGCCGCCGTGCCGGGTGGACCTGGAAATCTTGCGTCGGACCGGCGTTTTCGCCGTACGGTCCGTGTGTCCAGGCGAGTCTGGCACCGGCAGGGGTGTGCGACAACGGGCGTGGGACCCCATCGTTTCGCGCGCAAACCTGCGGCCCTGAACCGGATATAGGGGTTGCGCAAGCCGCGATGAGGGGTTCCGGGTCGGCCCGGTCGGGGGAGATGACACCCAGGTGGGCGGCCGGTGTCGGGTAGACAGCCTGATGGTGTCACATCGAGCGGCCCGGCGCACCCCCGTCGGTACGGACAGTGGTGGGCAGCGGACTCCTGGCGATGGTCACCAGGGGCGACGCTCCGGTGACGACGGATCCGGCGTGGGGTCGGCGGAGCGGCCGGTGGGAGACGACCGGGCGCCGAGGGGGAGACCGGCGGCGGTGGGCGGCCGGCGGCCCCGGCCGACGCCGGACGCGCGGCAGCGACGCTCAGCGCGGCCGGGGCCCGGCAGGCCGGCGGCCCGGGTCGTCCGAGCCCCGCGACGGCGGGTCCAGCACCGTCGCTCCGGGCCGGTCCAACCGCAGCCGGGCGGCCAGCTCACTGCGCGAGTTGACGTGCAGCTTCCGGTAGATCCGGGTCAGCCGTTGCTCGATCGCACTGACCGTCAGGAAGAGCGTCTCGGCGATCTCCCGGTTGGTGTGGCCCTGGGCGGCCAGCGTGGCCACCCTGGATTCCGCGTCGGTCAGCCCGACCACGATCGCCGCACCGGAACGGACGTCGGCGGTGCCGTTGCCGGCGGTGGGGACGCTGGGCCGCAGCATCGGGATGCCGCACTCCTCGGCGAGCTCCCGGGCCGACCGCACCGCGACGCGGGCCTGGCTGCGGTCACCGGCCTGCTGGTAGGCGTGACCGAGGTCGGCGAGGTTGTGTGCGAGCTCCATCCGGTCACCGCACTGCCGCAGCAGCCGCACGGCGCTGCGCAGGTGTGGGATCCGGTCCTGCCCGTCCTCCGTGGCGGCCAGGACCCGCAGGGCCGCGGCGCGGTACCGGACGTGCACGGGGCGCAGCCGGGCCAGTTCCTCGCGGACCAGCCTGCCGGCCTGCTGGCGGCGGCCCATCCGCAGCAACGCCCGGGCCGACTCGGTCCGCCAGGGAACGAGACCGGAGAAGTCCATCTGCCAGCGGTTCATCAGCTGTCCGCAGAGCTGGAAGTCGGCCAGTGCGGCCTCGGCGCTTCCGCTGGCGAGGGCGTGCGTCCCGCGGGCCTGCAGGTAGTGCAGCCCGATCGGGGTCTCGAACATCGCCGACGGCACGGGGACCTGGAGGCAGGTCGCCGCCGCGTCGAGCTGGTCCATGAAGGTGAGGGCCCGGATCCGGGCGGCGAGCGGTATCCCGATCACCACTCCCCAGCCCTTCGGCGAGAGCTGACCCAGCGCCTCGTCGGCCAGCTTGTCGGCGCGGGGAAGGTCACCGAGCCGTCCGGCGACGGCCGCCCGGAGGGCGGTGAGCGTCGCCGAGGGGGTGGGGTAGCGCGGGGTGACGGGGTTGCGGCCCAACCGGTCGCACCAGTCGTCGGCCAGGTCCAGCCGGTCGGCGTAGATCATGGCGATGAGCGCGCAGACGGCGGTCCACACGCGCGACTCGTCGTCCAGCCCGGTGGTCGCCAGGGTCCGGCCGGCCTGCTCGACCGCGCCGGCGTCACCCCGGTCGAGGACGGCCGACAGCAGGGTGATCCCCTCGATCCCGCGCTTGACCTGGGCCAGCGTGAGCGGGTCGCGCGCGGCCACGGCGGGCGCGGGGCGATCCACCATCACCCCGGGGTAGAGCGTCGACATCCAGCTCGTGATGACGAGCAGATCGGCCATGGACCTCGGATCGGCGCCGTCCGCCCGTTCGCTGAGATGGTTGACCAGCTCGACGGCCTTGTCGACCTCCCCGTGCCAGAGCAGGTACCGGATGGGGCCGGCGGCCTGCTGGCTTCCGAGGTGCCCGGCGCGGATGGCGGTGACGACACCGACCAGGTGGGGGATCGCGGCCTGCGGATCGAGCCGCCACTCGGCGCGCACCAGCGCGGAGCGGATCCGCGCCCGCAGGCACTCGCCGGCGCAGCCCCGGTGTGCCCGGCGCAGGTACCGCAGGGCGGTCTCCACCTCCCCGTCGAGCAGCGCCTGCTCGCCGGCGTCCAGCAGGGTCTGCGCCATCCAGGGTTCGGCCAGCTCGTCGATCCCCACCAGGTGCGGCGCGATCCGCACCGGCGACGCCCCGTCGTCGTGCAGCAGGCAGGCCGCCCCCAGGTGCAGCCGTGCGCGTTCCTCGGCGGTCATCCCGTCGATCACGGCCTGGGCCACGGCCGGATGGCGCAGCCCCTGCGCCGTGATCAGCCCCGCGCTGGTCGAGTCGTCGATCGCCTCCAACGCGGTGCGTGACCCGGCCTCGACGAGGTGGGGCAGCAGGGTGCCGTGCAGCGACCCGCCGGTCACGGCGAGCACCCGGGCGGCGTTGAGCACGAGGTGGTCGCAGCGGTACAGGCAGCTCAGCACGGCCTCCCGGAACGACTCCCCGACCACCGGGTGGTCGGCGGAGCGGGGTGCGGCGGCCTGGTCCTCGGCGAGCGCCTGCACCAGCAGCGGGTTGCCGCCGCTGATCCGGTGGCTCTCCTCGCCGATGGCGCGGGCGACCGGGACGCCGAGTCGCCGGGCGAGCAGTTGGAACGTGCCTTCGGCGGTGAGCAGCGGCAGCCGGATGCGGTGCAGCCGCGCGGGTTGCAGCAGTTCGGCGTGCACGTCCGGCCGCCAGGGCCTGGTACGCGGTGCGTCGGTCAGGACGAGCAGTACGGGCAGGCCGGAGATCCGTCGGGCCACATAGTCGAGGCAGCGCAGCGACGGCACGTCGGCGTGGTGGATGTCGTCGACCGCGATGACCAGCGGGCCCCGCGAGGTCATCTCGAGCAGGGCCCCTCCGATCGCGGCGGTGGCCAGGGCCGTGTCCTCGTTGTCCGTGTCGTCGGCGTCGGCCCAGGTGAGGGCACCCGCGTCCAGCAGCCGTCCGAGGCGGGCCAGGGCGTCCGGGCTGTCGGCGCCACTCAACGGCGCGGCCCGCACCAACTGTCGGACGACCTCCAGCGGGACGGTGCGTTCGGCGCGGGAGGCACTCGCGCCGAGGACGCGCGCGCCGGCGGCGCAGGCCCGCCTCGCGAAGGCCTGCAACAGCGTGGTCTTGCCGGAGCCGACCGGACCGGTCAGCACGGTCACCGTCCGGTCGGTCGGTGTGGCGTCACCCCGCAACAGCTCCGCGAGCCGGCGTTCCAGCAGGCTGAGCTGGCACGATCGCTCGGTCAGCTCCATCGACGTCGCCTCCGAGGGAGCGTGCGGGCCGCGATCACCGGAAGGGCCGCCCGCCCTGCGCGGCCCCGGAGCTCGACGAAATCGGAGACCGGCAATTCTTGACCCATTCCATTATTAGCAAATATCGACGGCCATCGAACATGACGGCGAACCGTCACCGAGTCGACCGGCTGGTCGCTCCGAGTTGCGTCCCGCCGGCGTCGGCGATAATTCTCCAGCCCCTCCGGGTCGGGGTCCCCCTATCGACCGCTGTGATGGTGGGAGTATGGCAGTTCGGCAATTGGGCGGCAAGCCGTGGTTTGTAAAGGATGGGCAAACATCCGTTCCGTGCCACAGCCGGCCGACCGGGCCTTCGGCCGCGGGCTGACAACGGAAAGTCGCCGGGCCGCGCCGTAACGTGACAGAGCGCTCTCGTGGGCCATTGGTCCCGCCATTTCGGCTCACTCGTCGATTGGCGGGTGCGGCTTTACGTGCTAGGCATCCGGTTCGCGCTCCCGGGCGATGTCGCGCCCGGGCCGGCATTGTCGACCGGCCGGGTCGGAAATCGCCTTCGCGGTGGCTCCCGGCGGTCGCGCCCGGCTGGGTCTCGTACATCCGAATCTCGTCGCTTCGCCGCTGCTCACGTCGGTGGGCGGCGTCGTGGGCGTCGGCCGCCGGGCAGGCGCTCCCCGGGCGTACGTCCGGGGCCGTGGCGCCGGGGTGCCGCGGCGATCGTCGACACCCGCCGGTGCGGGCGCGCGGGGCTGCGCCGATGTCGGACGGGCGGCCCGACAATTGCCGGAGCTGCCGATTGTTGCGGCGCGAGGCATCGCATGCGAAGTGCGATCGCGGGTGCCCCGGGGGTGACCCTGGCGGGTGGCACGCCGCGGGGCTCGGGTGCGCCCCCGATTCGGACCTTTGGGGGATTAAGCAATTATGTTGTTAAAAAGAATTATGCATCAGGTGCCGTCGTCGGTCGGGCGGCGATGCCTCCGGGCGGTGTGAACGTCGGAGAATAATACGCTGGACGTCAATGTCGTGTATTGCCTTTCGGTGTCCGACGCAATTCCGTGGCCGACCTCCAATTCGGCGTCCGACGGCGGGCGGGAACCGGGCCGGTTTCCATTGTGTACGGCCCCGGAATGCGCGCCCGAGCCGGTCGCCGCCCGAGCCGGAAGGACATCCCGTCCTAGCTGGCCGGTCGGCCCGGACAGGGGATCCGGGCGCGGCGGCTAGGGGTTGTGCCGAGCCATAGCCCGGCCTAATTTCGGGGCACGCGTTTTCACCGTCGGGATAGCCGGATTAGGGGCCGTGTGGGCCCATGACCTGAAGGGTTCTGTGGCCGTCGTGATGTCCGACCCGCTGCCGCGACTCGCTGACGACCTCCGCAGGGGATAGCGGAGATGACACTGCTGCCGGCGCTGCGCGGATTTGGCGCGGATCGGGCCGACGCGGTCGTGGTGGCCGGCGACACCCTCTCCAGCGAGGCCCTGCTCGGCTGTGTCACCGCGGTCGCCGACCGGATCAAGGGCGCGGTCGCGGTCGCGGTCGAGGCCACGCCGAGCCTCGAGACGGTGGTGGGGATGCTCGGCGCCCTGCACGCGGGCGTCCCACTCGTACCGCTGCCTCCCGGCGCCGACGAGTGCGAACGGGGCCGCATCCTGCGGCAGTCCCGGGCCACGGTGCTCCTCGGTCGGGGCCGCTGCGACGACCACCCGCTGCCCACGGTCCCGGTCGACCTGCGTCAACGCTCCTCGACGCACCACCCCGAGCCCGCGCCGGGCACCGACGCCGTCATCCTGTACACCGGAGGCGCCGGCGGCCCACCACGCGGCGTGCGCATCTCCCGCCGCGCCATCGCCGCGAACCTCGACCTGCTGGCCGACGCGTGGCGGTGGAGCCCGGAGGACGTCGTGGTCCAGCAGGCGCCGCTGTTCCGGGCGTACGGCCTGGTCATCGGTCTGCTCGGTGCACTGCGGGCCGGCAGCCGCTTCGTGCACCTCGACCGCGCCGCCGCCAGGCCGCTCGGCACCATGTACCTCGCGCTGCCCGAACAGTGGGCCCGGGTCGCGCTGGACGTCCGCCGGGCCCGGTCGCTGTCCGCGGCGCGGATCCTGATCTCCGCGGACGCCCCGCTGGCCTCCGCCGTGGCCGAACGCCTCCGGTTGCTCACCTCGCACACCCCGGTGCAGGCGTACGGCACCACCGAGACCCTCGTCGCCCTGACCGGCCGCGCCGACGGCCGTACGGTCGCGGGCGCCGTCGGCACCCCGCTGCCCGGGGTGCAGACCCGGGTGCTGGACCGCGAGGCCCGGCCGGTGCCGGCCGACGGCGAGTCGGTCGGCGAGTTGAGCGTGTGCGGGCCGACGCTGTTCAGCGGCTACGTCGGCGCCGGTCAGGGCATCGGCGCGGGCCACTGGCACGCCACCGGTGACCTGGTCAGCGTGGCCGCCGACGGCTCGTACCGGGTCATCGGGCGGTGCGGGCTCGACGTGGTGCACAGCCGGGGCCGGCGGGTGCACGCCGGGCAGATCGAGGAGGCGCTGCTGAGCCACCCCGGGGTGCGGGACGCCGCCGTCGTCGGCACGCCGCACGACGGGCTCGGCGAGCAGGTCACCGCGTACGTCGTCGCCGAGGGGCTGACCGCGCAGATGCTCATCGACCACGTCGGCCGGTACCTCTCGGCGGGTCAACGTCCCCGGCGGGTGCACTTCGTCGACGAGCTGCCGCGCAGCGCGCTCGGCCGGATCAGGAAGTCCCTGCTGATCGCCGCCGGCTGAGCCGACCGCACAGGGACCGGCCGTGCGGCGACACCTCCGCGGCGGGACTCGAGGCCGCCGACGCGAGGCGGAGCCGTCAGCCCTCGACCCAGCCGTGCCGTCGGGCCAGGTCCAGCATCCGGGCGCGTACCGCCACGATCTGCGCCCCGGTCAGGTCCGACACGGAGGTCACCAGCGCCTCGGTGGTCTCCGTGCAGAAGGCCCGCTCGGAGAGCACGTCGCACAGGCCCTCGTCGTCCTCGGCCCCACCCGTGGCGTGTCCGCTGTCCCTGCCGCGCCCGCCGGTGACGGCCACCCCGGCCCGGGCGGGCGCTGCCGCGCCGGTCGTCCCGTTCCGCTCCGCCCCCACGGCTGCGCCGACCACCCGCACCAGCACGGCCTTCGGGCCGCGGTCGGTCCCCACCGCCTCGTACTCCACCGGGACACCGGGCGTCAGCGCCCACTTGTCGCCGTCGAGCATGTTCGCGTGCACGAACACGTCGTCGCTGCCGTCGTCCGGGGCGATGAACCCGTAGCCCCGCACCTCGTCGAACCGCACCACCCTGCCAGTGAGCATCTGTTTCCCGCATCCATCCGACCAAGTCCGCGTGCCCCGCCCGTGGGATCGGGGCCCGACCCAGAGTGGCAGTCACCTGCGTGACCCGGCACCCGTACCCGACCCCTATGGTGCACCGTACCGCCGGTGACGGGGCGGCGAGGGTTGCCACAGCGCCTAGCATCGGCGGACGTGATCGAACAGATCCTGCCTCCCGCCGTGGCGGTGGCCGAGGCCTTCACGGACCCCGCCGGCCTGAGCCTGTTCCCCGAGGAAGAGGCGCTGGTGGCCCGGTCGGTGGAGAAGCGACGCCGGGAGTTCACCACCGTGCGGCACTGCGCCCGCACGGCCCTGGGCGAGCTGGGCCTCCCGCCGGCGCCGATCGTCTCCGGCGCCCGCGGTGCCCCGGTCTGGCCGGCCGGGGTGGTCGGCAGCATGACGCACTGCGAGGGCTACCGGGCGGCCGTCCTCGGCCGTACGACGGCGTTCGCCACCCTCGGCGTGGACGCCGAGCCGCACGCGCCGCTGCCCGAGGGGGTGCTCGACGCGATCGCGCTGCCGGCGGAGCTGGCGCGCACCGCCACGTTGGGCGCGGCCCGCCCCGCGGTCTGCTGGGACCGCCTGCTGTTCAGCGCGAAGGAGGCGGTGTACAAGGCGTGGTTCCCCCTCACCGGCCGCTGGCTGGACTTCTCCGAGGCGGACATCGTGTTCGACCCGGCCGGCACGTTCGAGGCGCGGTTGCTGGTGCCCGGCCCGGTGCTCGGCGGGACGCCGGTGACGGCCTTCACCGGCAGGTTCCTGGTCGGCCGGGGACTGGTGGCCACCGCGATCAGCATCCCGGCCGTCTCGCCCTAGTCCGCCGTCAGCCTGTTCTTCTGCACCTTGCCCAGGGCGTTGCGGGGCAGCGCGTCGACCAGGCGTACCTCGCGGGGCCGCTTGTGCGCCGACAGGTGCCGGGCCACGAAGTCGATCAGCTCGGTCCCGTCCACCCCGTCGCCCACCACGTACGCGGTCACCTGCTGGCCGAGGTCGGGGTGCGGGGTGCCCACCACGGCGGCCTCGCGGACCCCCGGGTGCGCCAGCAGGGCGTCCTCCACCTCGCCCGCGCCGATCCGGTAACCACCGCTCTTGATCAGGTCGGTGGACGCCCGGCCGACGATCCGGTGCCAGCCGTCCGGGTCGACGGTGGCCACGTCGCCGGTGCGGAACCAGCCGTCGGGGGTGCGGCTCGCCGCGTCGGCGTCCGGACGGTTGAGGTACCCGTCGAACAGGGTGGGGCCGTCGACCTGGAGCTCGCCCATCGCCGCCCCGTCGGCGGGGAGCACGGTGCCGTTCTCGTCGACCAGCCGCGTACGCACCCCGGGCAGCGGTGACCCGACGGTGCCCGGCCGGCGCGGGCCGTCAGCCCGGGCGCTCACGGTGATCAGGGTCTCGGTCATCCCGTAGCGCTCGACGGGCCGGTGGCCGGTGAGGGTGGCGAGGTCGGCGAAGACCGCCGCCGGCAACGCCGCGCTGCCCGAGACGAGCAGCCGCGCCGGACGCAGCGCCCGCGCCGCGTCCGGATCGGCGGCGATCCGCGACCACACGGTCGGGACCCCGAAGTACATCGACCCGCCGGCGGCGGCGTACCGCTCGGGGCGCGGCCGGCCCACGTGGTGCAGCCCGCTGCCCACGCGCAGGGGGCCCAGCACGCCGAGCACCAGCCCGTGCACGTGGAACAGCGGCAGGCCGTGCACCAGCAGGTCGTCCGGCGTCCACGCCCAGGCGTCGGCGAGCCCGTCCAGGCAGGCGGCGACCGCCCGGCGGGAGATCACGGCGCCCTTCGGGGCGCCGGTGGTGCCGCTGGTGTAGAGGATCAGCGCGGTGCGGGCCGCGTCCGGCTCGGGGTGGACGGTGTCCGAGCGCCGCGTCAGGTCGACGGGCACGACGGCCCGGCCCGCGCCCTCGGCGGTGCGCGCCGCGCCGGCCGGGACCAGCAGCGCCGTCGATCCCGAGTCGCGCAGGATGTGGTCGCGCTCCATCGGCCCGGCGTCGGGCGGGACCGGTACGACCGCCGCCCCGGCGCCCAGCGCGCCGACCACGCCGACCACCGTCTCCAGGGTCGCGGTCGCCTCGATCGCCACCCGGTCGACGCCGTGCAACTCGTCGGTCACCGCCGCGGCCAGACGGCGCAGCTCCACCCAGGACACCGCCCGGTCGCCCACCCGCACCGCGTCCGGGCGCTCGTCGGTGCCCGTGGTCAGCCAGCTCAGCAGCGACATGGTGCGATCCCTCTCCAGCGGCTCGGACCCGGGCCGCCCGGTGGGACACGCCGGCACCGCCGACGGGCATCCGGGACGCCGGTAGGGTCGGTGACGCCGGCGGATCCGGGTGGCGCGTGCGCCGCGACCGCGGGCCCGGACGACGGTCCTGACCGTAGTCGGGGGCCCGGCGGCCTGCCACCCCTACCGGCCGGCGCGGGCCGGGTCGGACGGACGGGAGGTGGCGTCGGTGGTCGCGGACGCGACGGCGTGGACGGCGGTGCCCGGTGGCGTCCGGGCCGTGGTGCTCGATCTCGACGGGGTGCTGGTCGACAGCCTCGCCGTGGCCCGGGAGGCGTTCGCCCTCGCGTACGCCGAGGTCGTCGGCGGCGGCGTCGCCCCGGTCGAGGAGTACTGCCGCCACCCGGGCCGGTACCTGCCGGAGGTGCTGGAGCTGATGGGCCTGCCGGCGACGCTGGCCGGGCCGTTCGTGCGGGAGAGCAACCGCCTCGCGCACCGGGTCACCCCCGTCGACGGGGTGCCGGAGTTGCTCGCCACCCTCCGCCGTCGGGGGATCGGGCTGGCCGTGGCCACCGGCCGCAGCGGCGTACGCGCCCGGGACCTGCTCGGCCGCCTCGACCTGCTCCCGCTCGTCGACCACGTGGTGGGCTCGGACGAGGTGCCCCGGCCGAAGCCCGCTCCGGACATCGTGCGGCGGGCGCTGCGCCTGCTCGGGGCCCGGCCGGACGAGGCGCTGATGCTCGGCGACGCACCCAGCGACCTGGCGAGCGCACGGGCGGCCGGGGTGCTGGCGGTGGCCGCGCTGTGGGGCGAGTCCGACGAGCAGACCCTGCGCGCCGCCGGCCCGGACGTCGTCCTGAGCCGGCTCGACGAGCTGCTGGCGTTCTGCCCGGCCCGTCGGTGACCGGCACGCGCGGACGGACACCTCCGGTGAGCGGCCGACACCCCTGCCCCCGGGGTGCGTTCGTGCCCGGTACCCCTGTCCCGGGTCGCATCCGCCGACCGGCACCCCCGATTCGTCAGCTGAACAGTTGATCGACGCATCGGTTGGCCGGATGATGTCGGGCGTCGGTCGACCTGGCTCCGGCCGGCACCGGCCCGTTCCCGCAAGCGACGCCGCGATCAGCCGAGGGGTCCTGCCCTTTGCGACGGCAACCCGCACGTGAAGGAGGACCACGCCCCATGCCGGTCATCGAAGTCGATCATCTGCAGAAACGGTACGGCGAGAAGATCGCGGTCGACGACGTCTCCTTCACGGTCGAGCAGGGCGAGATCTTCGGTGTGCTCGGGCCGAACGGGGCCGGCAAGACCACCACGGTCGAGTGCGTGCAGGGACTGCGTCGTCCCGACGGCGGCACCATCCGGGTGCTCGGGCTCGACCCGGTCCGCGACCGCACCGAGGTGCGTCAGCGCGTCGGTGCCCAGCTCCAGGAGAGCCAGCTGCCGGACAAGGTGAAGGTGTGGGAGGCGCTGGACCTGTACCGCTCCTTCTACCGCAACCGGGCCGACATCGACGAGCTGCTGACCGACCTCGGCCTGGCCGAACAGCGCAACACCTACTTCCAGAAGCTCTCCGGCGGGCAGAAGCAGCGGTTGTCGGTGGCCCTGGCCCTGGTCGGCCGGCCGGAGGTCGCCATCCTCGACGAGCTGACCACCGGCCTCGACCCGCAGGGCCGCCGGGACACCTGGGACCTGGTCGAGCGGATCCGCGACCGGGGCGTCACCGTCGTGCTGGTCACCCACTTCATGGAGGAGGCGCAACGCCTCTGCGACCGGCTCGCGATCATCGACAAGGGGCGGGTGGTGGCCATCGACAGCCCCGCCGGCCTGCTCACCCGCGTGGGCACCGAGCACCGGGTGTACTTCCGTCCCGCCGAGCCGGTCGAGGACGCCCTGCTGCTCGCCTCGCCCGACGTGACCGGGGTGACCCGCTACGGCGAGGAGGTGACGGTGACCGGCACGAAGGACGTGCTCCAGTCGGTCATGTCCGTGCTCAACGGGCGCGGCGTCCACTACACGGATCTCCGGGTCGAGCAGCCCAGCCTCGACGACGCGTTCGTCGCCCTCACCGGCCGTGGGAGCCGGACCGCCGCGCAGTCCCCGACCGACGGGAGGTCGTCGTGAGCGCCCTGTCCAAGCTGATCGCCGTCGAGGCGAAGCTGTTCCTGCGGGAACCGGTGTCGTTGTTCTTCGTCTTCGCCCTGCCGATCGGCCTGATGCTCGTCTTCGGGTTGCCGCAGCGCGCCGGTACGGCCGCCGACACCGGGCAGCACGCCGAGCAGACCTTCCTGCCGTCGCTCGCGTTGGCTCTCACCATCGGCATGCTCGCGCTGTTCACCCTGCCGATGGCGCTGGGCATCTACCGGGAACGCCGGGTCCTGCGCCGCCTGGCGACGACCCCGGTGCAGCCCGGCCTCCTGCTCGTCGCCCAGGTGGTGGTCAACCTCGTGATGGGCGTGCTCGGCGCGGTGGTCACCGCGACCGCCGTACGGTTCCTGCTGGACCAGCCGGCGCCGGCCAACTTCGCCGGGTTCGTGCTGGCCTTCCTCCTGGGGGTGGCATGCCTCTTCGCCGTCGGCCTGCTGATCGCGGCGCTGGCGCCGTCGGCCAGGGCGGCGCAGTCGATCGGGCCCGCGCTGTTCTTCCCGCTGCTCTTCCTGGCCGGCGCATGGCTGCCCCGCGACCGGATGCCGGCCGCCCTGGCCGCCGTCGCCGACTACTCGCCGCTCGGCGCCACGGTGGACACGCTCGGTGCGGCGTGGGCGGGCGCCAACCCCGAGCTGCCGCAGCTGATCGCCCTGGCCGTGACGGCCGTGGTCGCCTCCGCGGCGGCCACCCGGTTCTTCCGCTGGGAGTGATCCCCCGCACCGACGTGGTCGGTGCGGGGGACATCCTCGCTGCCCAGGGCCGTTCCTAGGGGTGCCCTAAGGGTGTCGGCGGAATGTGATCTGGATTACGTTCGGAGCAGAACGGGCGGCCGGTCACCGGACAAGGACGTTCGACCGCGAAGCGTCCGTTCACCCGGCAACGGGTGTCGTCAGGCCTGTGTGGACGCGTCCGCCGCCCCGCGGCGGCCCGTCCGAGGTGTGCGGAATGCGACGGAGGTCGTGCCATGAAGGACGTTTCGCAAGCTGATCCGGTCACCCGGGACGCCGTCGGCGTCATCGACGCCGTCCTGGAGGGCGGCCCGGCCGATCTGCCGCCCGACCTGCGCAGTCGCCGGGTGGCCGGGGCGGAGGAGAAGATCAAGGTCCTGCACTACGGCGGGTACGAACACTTCGAGCGGGGCTCCGCCCCGGCGACGGTCGAACTGCCGGTGGTCTTCCGCTGGACCGGTCGGACCCGGATCGCCGAGTAGGGAGAGGGGCGCAGCAGTCTCATGAGGGCACAGAACCACCCGCCGGGCCCCCACCTGACGGTCGACGACACGAACGAGGCGATCGCCTTCTACACGGGCGTCTTCGACGCCGTCGCGATCGAACGGGAGTGTCTGCTGGACGGGCACGTCCTGCACGCGGAACTGGCCGTCGGCGGGCACCGCCTGACCGTGAGCGAGTGGCACGAGGCTGGTGCCCCGTCGGCGGCCGAGGACCGCGACGACGTGTTGACTATCGAGCGGACCGACCCCGAGGCGGTGCTGCGCCGGGCGGTGGCCGCCGGTGCCCGTGTCGAGACGCCGGCGGACCCGTCGCGCCAGGTGACGCTGCGCGACCCCGCCGGCCTGTGCTGGAGCGTCGTCGGCCCACCGCGGGCGGCGTAGCCGGACGCCCGCCCGCCCACCGCTCTCTCGGGCCGGCCGTCAACGCGCTGCCCGGGAGCGGTGGGCGTCGCGGGTGCGTACGGCGAAGAAGAGCGCGGCGGCCCGGCGGACGTCTCCCGGCCGCCGTGGATCCGCGGCGATCTCGTGCAGCAGGTCCCGGTCGGCCCGGTCCGCCGCCAGCGTCGTCAGCAGCGAGTAGCACTCCCGCGCGGCGTCCCGGCCGGCGGGGACCTCCTGCCCGGCGGACCAGTGGGTGAGCAGCGCCGCCAGCACGTCCGCCCGGAACGACGGCGCGCCGGCTCCGGCCGTGCTGCGCCCGGCGAGCAGGTGGCCGGCGGCGATGGCCCCCCGCGGCTGCGCCAGCCGGGCGCGCAGGAAGGCCGGCGCGACGGCGGCCCGGCTGATCGCCTGCAACGCGACGAACCGCGTCGAACCCGTGTTCATCAGCGTCACCCACTCGTCGGGCCGCCAGTCGCGGGCGAGCGGCCCGGCCGCCAGGTACTCCACCAGGCTGGGCCAGACCGAGCACAGCCCGCGCCGGTCGGCCCGGAACAGATCGGTGGCGAGCAGGATCTGCCGTACGCGCCCGGGCCAGTCCGGCAGCACCCGCGCCGGGGGAGCAGGGGCGTGGGCCGCCGACCACTCGACGACCGCCGCCACCGGGTCGGCGCCGGCGCCGGCGGCGGTCGCGGCCACCTCGACCAGCTCGGCGTGCCGGGTGGCCAGCCAGTCGGCGACCGCCTCGCCCGCCGGCGGACGGCGCCGTAACGCCGCACAGGTCGCGTCGAGGCTGTCCCGCCCGCCGTGCAGCAGGGCGCGGACGAACTCGTCGAGCAGGGCCGCCGGCCCGGGTTGCGGGGCCGCACCCGCCTGTCCGCCCCCCCAGACCAGCACCGCGATGGTGGCGGTGAGCGGATTGTGCATCGGCCCGGTGATGCCCTGGGTGTGGGTCCACTCCAGGAACCCGCGGGCGCTGGCGGCGTCCGGGAACCAGTGGGCCGCCAGCAGCGCCACGTCGGCGTCGGTGAAGGGCGCCAGATGGTACGCGGAGTAACCGTCGCCGAGCACGGCCAGCTCGTCCTCCGCCAGGTGCCGCGTGGTCACCAGCAGCCGCCAGGGCCGCGCCGCGCCGGACGGATCCGGGGCGCGGGCCAGCTCCGCCAGGCGGTTGAGGACCACGGCCCGCTCGTCCGGGTCGGTGACGGCGTCGAGCGCGTCGACGCAGACCAGCCACCGCCGCCCGGGGCCGGGGGCCCGCTCGACGTCGAGCGGCGCGCCGTCGCAGGGGTACGCCTCGGCGAGCGCGGCGGGCAGCGACTGGTGGGCCAGGGCGGCGGCCGGCAGACTCACCAGCACCGGCTCGGACGGGCAGGGCCGGCGCCGGGCGCCCCCGGCGAGCCACCGTCGCGCCGAGCAGGCGCTCCCGTAGCGCACGAGTGCCGTCTTCCCGCTGCCCGGCTCCCCGATCAGCAGCACGTTGCCGGTGCCGCTGAACAGGTCCGCCACGTCGACGCCGTCGCCGGACGGGGCGAGCCGCGGCACCGCGCGGCGCGGCACGTACACCTCGGACAGTGGCTTGACGTAGCCGCCGAAGCGGTACGGGTGGACGATGTCGGCATCCTCCTCGCCGCGCCACACCGGGCCCAGCGATCTCCACCAGTCGCCGCGGGCCCGGATCTGGTGGCGGACGGCGATGGCCACGGTGACGATCCCGGTGAGGAGCGTCACCGTGCCGCCGACGACACTGGCGAGCTGGTCCGAGACGTCGAGGCCCATCAGCGGTCAGGACCGGCCCGCGTCCGGCTGGCCCGCCGACAGGTGGTGGGCGCCGCATCCCTCGCAGTACACGCCGCCCTGATCCTCGCCGCAGTGCCGCCACGGTGCGGGCGGTCCGGCCGGCGCGGCCCGCTGCGCCGGCGGATCCTGCGGTCCCCACCGGGACGTCTGGTGGGCCACGACCAGCGAGGACTGCGTGAGCCGGGCGTCGACGTCGGGCTTGAGGCGGACCCGGCCGCCGGCGACGTCCAGGACGTCCACGACGCGGGCGAGCAGGGCGACGTCGTCGTCGCGGCCCGTGGCGTGGGCGAGC
Organism: Micromonospora sp. CPCC 205546; assembly: GCF_036902715.1. Classification (NCBI taxonomy): domain Bacteria; kingdom Bacillati; phylum Actinomycetota; class Actinomycetes; order Micromonosporales; family Micromonosporaceae; genus Micromonospora; species Micromonospora sp. CPCC 205546. The sequence continues at coordinate 26,024 of NZ_JBAKHL010000048.1, read as the reverse complement.
GCCACCGCGTGCCCGAGGTGCTCCTCCGCCTCCGCGACCCGCCCGGCCCGGGCGGCCGCCAGTCCCCGCTGGACCGCCGCCGCGTAGTCCTGCTGGCGGGTGTAGTACGCCACGCTCTCGTTGATCTCCGAGTAGCGCAGGGCGTCCTCGGTCCACTCCACCGTGAGCGGCGCCTCGACCGGCGTGGCGTCCGCACCGGCGTGGACGCTCAGCCAGCCGATGCGCCGCCGCGCCCCGGGCGCCATCGCGTCGACCTCCAGGGCGACGTGGTAGTCCCGCTGGTCGTGCGGGCTCCACGCGCCGACCGGGTAGTCGGTGGCCAGTTCGCCGGCCGGCTCGCCGCGCCCGCTGAGATCGGCGAGGGCCGGGTGCACCTGCTTGACGAAGCGGACCCGGGCCAGCCCGGTGGTGCGTACGCGCAGCCGGACGTCGGGGACCCGCCGGGACATCGCCCGGTTCAGCACCGCCCGGAACTCGTCGGCGAGCCCGGCGAGGTCCTCGACCGGCACGACCGGGTTGGCCCCCAACGCCTCCGCGATGCCCAGCAGCTCCGCCGCGTCCCAGTCGTGCACGCCGTCGGCGGAGCCGATGGCGCGGCAGTCGACGGTGAAGCGGCCCACGCACTCGTCCACCGCCGCCCGCAGGTCGGCGGGCCGCTGGGACTCGTTGCGCCCGTCGGTGAGCAGGATGACGTGCCCGATGGCGTCCGGGCGCGTCGCCAGCAGTTGGCGGGCCAGCAGCAGCCAGGTGCCGATGGCCGTGCCGCCGTGCGGCGCCACGTGCCGCAGCGCGTTGCGGGCGGCGGCGCGGGTGGACTCGTCGGCGACCGCCAGGCGCCGGTCGCCCGGGTAGACCATCGTGGCGTGGGCGGTGCCGGACACGACCGCGAACGCGACCCCGTCGGGCAGGGCGTCGATGGCCGCGGCGGTGGCCTGCCGGGCGGCGCGCATCTTGGCCTGGGGCGCCCCCATGGAGCCCGACGAGTCGAGCAGGATCACCTCCGCGAGGCCGTCGTGCCGCACCTCCCCGTGGGCCGGCTCCTCACCCCGTACGGTGGCGACGACGTCGAGCACCGCCCCGTCGGCGGAGACGCACTCGGTGTGGTGCACGCGCAGCCGCAGCGGCAGCTCGTTGACGGGGGACACGGATGACCTCTTTCCGTCGGGGCCGGTGCTGGGGATCACCACCACGTCACCGGCCGGTACGCGTTGGCCAGCTCGACGAGGGCGATGCGTTCCCGCGGGTCGGCGGTGCGCCGGGCGCGCGAGCGGCACCGGCGTTCGAAGGCGCGGCGCAGGGCGTCCTCGTCGAGCCGGTGACCGAACAGCCGCCGGCCGGCGTGGCGCCCCCCGGTGAGGTCGCAGTCGAGCGCGATCCGCAGGATGTGCGCCTCCACCTCCTCGCGTTCGCCGAACGCGGGCAGCTTGTCGACGATCGCGGCGGCGTCGAGCGCGGTCTCGAGCCGGTGCCCGTCGTCCGGCGCGTCGAGCAGGATGCGCACCGCGCAGGACACCGCCACCGTCGAGGCGCGGGAGGATTCCGGCACCCGCAGCAGGGCGTCCGCCGCGCTGCGGGCGTCGGCCGTCCGCAGCAGGCAGCGAGCCAGCCCGAAAGCCGCCCCCACCATCGTCGGGTCGGCGTCCCACACCCCCCGGTAGTGGTCGGCGGCGGTCCTCGGGTCGCCGTCGAGTTCACAGGCCACCGCGTACGCCAGCCGGGTGGACACCTCGCCGGGCAGCCAGCCGTAGACCTGTTCGAAGCGGCGCCGGACGGCGGCGGTGTCGCGCCCCACCAGGGCCACCAGGCCCCGGTGCCACCACAGCGACCAGTCGCGCAGCTCCTCGGGGAAGTCGGCGAGCAGCGGCCCCGCCTCGTCCACCCGGCCGGCGGCGAGGTGGGCCCGCACGGCGCGGTAGGTCACCTGCGCGGTGCGCTGCGGGGCGGTCCGCAACAGCTCGATGAGTTCGGCCGGATCGACCGGGCCGAGCGAGGCGAGGAACCCTGCGGCCGGGTCGGCGCCGTCGACCAGGGGCACGGGCAGGCCGAGCATGATCTCCACGACGTCGAGGGCGTCGCGGTCGGTGTGCAGCGCGAAGGCGCACGTGGACGGACTGAACAGGGTGGAGCGGATCGGCCGGGGCACGCCGTCGCCCGCCGAGCCGACCTGCCGTCGTACGCCCCTGACCTGCTCGCGCATCTCGGCCGCGGAGGCGAACCGGTCCTCCGGCTCGACGGCGGTGGCGCGGGCGAGCAGCCGAAGGTACGGGTCGAGCCGCGCGGGCACGGGCAGCCGCAGCACGTCCTGACCCGACGGGATCCGGATCACCTCGGTGGAGCGGGGCACCAGGGTCAGCGCGGCGAGCGTCCGGCCGACGGTGTAGAGATCCGACCGCACGCTCGGGCCGGCGGGTCCGAGCCGCTCCACCTCCGGCGCCGTGAAGCCCGCGGTGCCCCACGCCGGGCTCACCGTGTTGTCGATCCGGCGGGCCGCGCCGAAGTCGACGAGCTTGATCGGGTCGTTGGCGCCCTGCCCGCCGACCCGCATCACGTTCTCCGGCTTGAGGTCGCAGTACAGCCAGCCCTGGTCGTGCAGGTACTCGAAGGCGTCGAGGATCTGCACGGCGTATCCCAGCGCCTGCGCGACGTCGACGGCGCACGACCCGCCGCCCGGGCCGGCCGCGCTGCGCGCCTCCTCCAGGGTGCCGCCGTTGACGTACTCCATCACCAGGTAGCCGGCGTCCCGGTCGGACTCGGGCCGCAGCGCGTGGGTGATGGTGACGATCCTCGGGTGGTTCAGCGCGATCAGCGCCTGGCGTTCGGCGACGAACGCCGCGATGGCCTCCCGGTCCTCCGGGTTGCGTTGCCCCTTCAGCACCCGCCACGCGCCGTCCATGTCCTCGTCGCGGGCGAGGAACACCCAGCCGACCCCGCCGTTGCCCAGGCAGCCCTCGATCCGGTAGCGCCCGGCGCGCAGGTCGCCGTCGGCCAGCGGCGGGGTGAAGGAGTACCGGGTGCCGCAGTCGGGGCAGAACCCGGTGACCCGGGGCAGCCGAGGACCGCGGTGGCGGTGGCACCTCGTGTTGCCGCAGTAGCGGGAGTGCTCCGGCACGACCGGCTGCGACACCACCGCCGTCAGGGGATCGTGGGGCCGCGCGGTCGGCAGCACGGCCGCGCGCTCCCACGGACGCGACGGCGTACGCGGCGGCCGTGGCTCGAATTCCGGCACCCGGACCGCCGCGCCGACCGCCCCGGGCTCGGCGCCCGCGCCGACGCCGGAGCACTCGTGGCCCCACAGCCGGCAGAACCCGTCCTGGTCGACGGTGCCCGGGCAGTTGCGTTCCGCGCAGCCGCTCGCCGTCATCGCGTGCCCCCGTTCACGATCCGCTGGTAGTTGCGCACCGCCCGGCTCGCGTCGGTCACCGCGAACGCGCCGGGGCGCAGCGCGGCCAGCGCCTCGCGGTAGGCCCGCTCGACCTCCGGCTGCTCGGCCCGGCCCTCGTCGGCGGCCTTCTGCCGGTAGGCCTCCAACCGCCCGGTCAGCTCCACGTGGCAGTCGCGGCGCAGCCGGCGTCGCGCGGTGTCGGTCCGCTCCACCGCCCGGTCGACGGCGGCCCCCAGGGACCCGTCGTCGCGTTCCGGCTGCACGTCGCCGCGCCACCACTGGCCCCCGCCCGTCGCCTCGGCGGCGGCGAGCCGGTCCAGCAGCCCCTCGACCGCGAGCGGCGCCAGCGGATCCGTCCCGTCGCCCAGCCCCTCGCCGGCGGCGTCCGTCGCGAGTCGCCGCAGCCGCTCGACCGAGGAGCGCAGCCGCCGCGCCCGGACCGCCAGGCGCTCCCGGCCGTACGCGTCGACGATCCGGCGGATCCGGGCCACGTGTTCGCGGGCCGCGACCAGGATCTCCTGGACGCTCATGGCCTCCACGGCCACCGGTTCGCCGGTGGCCGCGGTGAACCGGACCTGGCACGGCTCGGTCAGCAACCGGGCCAGCGCCTCCTCACCCGCCGGCGTCGACTCCTCGACGCCGTCGAGGTCGTCCACCAGCCGGTCGAGGGCCAGCGACAGGCAGCCGAGCCGGTGCAGCAGGTCCCGGGCCTCCTGCGCGGGCGCGGCGGCCGGGCCGTCGGGCTGCCGGAAGGCGTCCGTCACCAGCTGCTGCACGTCGAGCAGGTGCTCGCAGATCCAGGCGTGCGCGGTGAGGGTGGCGTCGAGGCGTTCCCGCACGGCCATTCACCCACCGCCCATCAGTCGGCCGGCCGGGGGGTGGCCGGCGCGGGGTCCGGTGGCGGCCACGCGGTGGTCGCCGGCCCGGGCGAGGGCATGCCCCGGTCCCGGTGGCCGGCGAGCCAGCGGTCGTGGGCCTCCTGCCACACCTTCGCGGTACGCGGCTGCGCCAGCACGTGGTTGACGAACGCGACCAGGTCCCGACCGTCGGTCAGGTGGAACGCGAAGGCGTGCGGCTCGTCGGTGAACCAGGTGCAGTTCTCGTCGCGATGGTGGACGCAGGACCGCCGCTCCGGGCGGGGCGCCTCGGTCACCAGCGTCGTGTCCGGAGCCATCTGGGTGAAGCCCAGCAGGATGTTGTCGTCGGTGCTGACCCCGTCGACCTGACCCTGACGCAGCAGGACCAGGCAGTCGACCGGGTGGGGGGCGTGTACCGGGACCGGCCGCAGGCCTCCCGCGGTGCGGTAGCCGGCGATCATCGCCAGCGAGGTGGTGTTCGCGGCGGCGCAGACCCGCCGACCGCCGAGCTGCTCCATGCCCGCGAACTCGGGCGTGCCGTCGGGGTGCCGGCGGACCAGCACCGTCTGTCCGGAGTCGAGGTAGTCGTTGGAGAACAGCACCCGGCGGGCCCGCTCGCAGGACGCGGTCAGCGACGTGGCGACCACGTCGATCTCGCCCCTGTCGAGCATGGTGAAGGCACCCTGGCCGGGCGGCACCGCCTTGAAGGTGAGCCGGCGGCGCGGGTCGTCGGAGGGCCAGAGGGCGCGGGCCACCGCCAGCATCAGCTCGATGTTGAAGCCCTCGAACCGCTGGGTGCTGGCGTCCCAGTGGCTCATCGTGGCGTCCGACGGGTCCACGCCCGCGACCAGTTCGCCCCTGTCGAGGATCCGGCGTGGCGGTGTCGGGTCCGGAGGGAGGCTGCGGCGTACCGGGCAGACACCGCCGGTCGCGTCGGTGGTCGGCGCCGTCGCCACCCCCGGTGGCCGCGCCGGGGGCGCGGGGGTGGGTGTCGCGGGCGCGGCGCAGCCGGTCAGCGCCGCCAGGAGCGCGAGCGACGCGGCCCGGCGTCGGGCGCGCCTCGCCGGGGTGCGTCGGGGGGTGGTCACTGGTATTCCCGGTAGCGCCGGCGCAGCCCGGCGACCACGGCGGCGGCGGCGAGCAGGGTGACCCAGGCGGCGGCGCCGCCCAGGTGACGGCGCGCCTCGGGCAGGCCCGCGACCATCCGGGAGACCTCCTCGTTGCGGGTGGTCAGTTCGGTCAGCAGGTGCGTCTCCGCGGCGACGAAGGCCCGGCCCGCCGATCCCCCGCCGAGCACGGTGTCGACCGCGCCTCGGAAGGCGTCGGGCGCCTTGCTCTGCCGGGCCGGCCAGACCGTCTCCTCCAGGGCGGTGCAGTCGATGCGGTCCCCGGGCGGCGCCGGCCCGGCGGCCGGGGGCCGGCAGAGGTCCCGGCTGTCGAAGGCCGCCTTGTGCCCGGCCGGGTCGACGCTCGCGCCCAGCCCGAGGTAGACGTCGGCCCGGCCGGCCAGCAGGGCACCGAGCCGTTGCTGGGTGGCGCTCTGCGCGTCGATCGCCCGCTCCAGCTCCGGGAACCCCCGGTCGGCGTCCGGCCAGTGCCACCAGGAGGAGGCCAGCATGGCCAGCACGGCCGTGGTGCCGAGCGAGGCCAGCAGCAGCCCTGCGTTCAGTCGACGCCGGGTCCGCCGGCGCAGCCACACCTGCACCACCACCAGGGCGGCGAGGGTGGCCAGCGGCGCCAGAACCGAGGCGGCCAGCCACGGGCGGGCGTCGGCGCGGGCGTCGAGCAGCAGCCTGGTGTCGTAGTTCCACAGGGCCTGGGCCGCGGTGAGCAGCTCGGTGGACATGTAGTGCGAGGCCTCCCGGGCGTACGCCGAGGCGAGGACCGCGCGGGCCGCCGGGCTGCCCGCGCCGGTCTGCTCCGCCGACCCCGCGCTCGGGCAGGGGCGCCGGTTCCCCGTGCCCGCCGCGGGCAGCGGACCGGCCACCCGCAGGGCGGCGCAGACCACGTCCCGGTAGACCTTCAGCCGGGCGGCGATCGTCGCCAGCCGGGTGAGGCGGTCGGGGTCGCCGACGGCGTTGCCCATCGAGTCGGTCAGCGTGCGCTCGACCTCGTGCACGGACGCGTCGTAGGCGGTCACCAGCGAGGCCCGCCGGTCCTCGGCCGGTGGGAGCAGGAAGACGGCGCTGGCGGCGACGTCGGCGTCGGCGAGGCCCCGGTAGATCTCCCGCGCGGTGGTGCTGGTGCCCACCGCGGTGGCCGCCGACCGCTCGCCCAGCGTGGTGGCCGACGCGCGGGACTGCACGGCGACGGTGGCGGTGGCGGCCAACGCGGCGACCAGCACGGCGCCGCTGAGCACGATCAGTGCCGGGGTCGTGCGCAGCGCGTCGCGCAGCCGGGGCGCGTCGCGCACGCGTGCGGGTCCGGCGGCCGGAGCCGGACGGTCGGCCCCGGAATCGTCCCCCGTGTGCGACGCCATGCTCGCCCTCCGCTCGCCGCGGACCCGCCCGGCGGCCTCCTGACGGAAGGCGTCGCGGTCCCGTCCGCCCGCCGGCCGGTCCACCGGCGGGCCTGCGGCGCGCGGGCCGGTGGCCGGTCGGGTGATCAGGGGCGGGGGAGGCTCAGGGTGACACCTCCCGGGCCCGGGAGGCACGCGTATGTCCGGTATCTGACCACAGCGTCACTGCTCGGCCACCCAGGGAGACGGTCAGGCCGGTGGGGCGTCGGCTCCGCTGCGGGGCGGGAAGGCCAGGGCGAGGGTGAGCTCGAGGACGGTCGCCGGATCGGTCAGGCGCTCGCCGTACAGCTCGCGCAGCTTGCCCATCCGGTAGCGGACGGTCTGCGCGTGCACGAAGAGGTCGGCGGCGACGTCGTCGCGCCGCCCCTGGTGCAGCAGCCAGGAGCGCAGCGTCTCGGCCAGCCGGTCGGCGGTGCCGGGCGCCAGTGACGCCAGCGGCGCCAGGGCCCGGGCGCGCAGGTCGGCGAGCCCTTCCGGGTCGGTGCTCAGCACCAGCTCGGCGAGGTGTTCCTCGGTGTCCAGTGCCGGCCCGTCGTCGCCCGGGCGCAGGCCGAGCGACAGGGCCCGGACCGCCCGCTGGTAGGAGGAGGCGACCCGCGTCCAGGGCCGGGGCGGGCCGAGCACCGCGCGGCGCCCGTGCAGCACCCGGGCGAGCTGGCGCCGCCGCTCGCCGTGAGTGTCGGGCACCAGCAGCACCGCCAGGTCCTCGCCCGCGCCGCCGGCCGGCGGGTCGTCGCCGCTCTCCAGCGTGTGGGGGTGCAGGCGCGTGAGCGCGGCCCGCAGGTTGGCCCGGGGCAGCAGGACGACGGTGAGGGTCTGCGGCGGCGGCCAGTCGGCCCGCTCGGCGCTGCGCAGCAGCGCCTCCTCGGGCTCCCCGGCGAGCAGCCGCTGGGTGAGCCGTTCCAGGTTGCGTCGCCGGGCCTGACCGGCGCTGGCCAGCTCGTCGGCGTGTCCGGCCACGCTCGCGGCGGAGAGCTCGTCGATGTACGCGAACATCAGCTCGGCGAACTCGGCGACGGTGGCGGCGGACGATCCGCCCTGCACCGTGGTGGTCGACATCTCCCGCCAGGAGACCCGGGCGCCGACGCGGTACGCGGCGAGCAGGGCGTCCATGCTCCTGCCGGAGCGCGCCTCGCCGCTGCCGAGGGCGTACGCGGCCTCGAGCGCGCCGACCAGCGGGGTGCTCGGGTCGCCGCCCTGGGAACGCCCGATGAGCTGGAGGAACGTGCCGAGCGCGAGCTGCACCGCCGTCTCGATCTTCTCGCGCATCTGGCCGGTCAGGGCGCCGGAGTAGCTCGGTATCTCGGCGGTGATGGCGGTGACGGTGCGCTCGGCGAGCAGGGGCAGCCGGTCGTGCAGCTCGCCGGCCACCGCGGCGTCCAACTCGAGGCGCGCCGCGCGCCGCGTGGCCTCGGAGCGTTCAGACACGTTTGTTCCCTCCGCACAAAAAGTCTCGTCCGGTTCACCTTCGTAGGTCAAGATTTTATGCCATTCTGCGGGCGACCATCGAATCATGACCACCACCGTCCCGAACCCCTCCGGGAAGGCGGCCCTGCGGGGCCGGATCCTCCGGCTGGCCGCGTCGGTCACCACCCCGCTGCTGCCCGACGACTACCTCGACCTGGTCGCCCCGCTGCGCTCGGGCGCCGACCTGCGCGGCCGGATCCTCGCCGTACGCCCCGAGACCCCCGACGCGGCGACGCTGCTGATCCGGCCCGGCCGCGACTGGCGCGGGCACACCCCCGGGCAGTACGTCCGCCTCGGCGTCGACGTCGACGGCGTACGCCAGTGGCGGGCCTACTCGGTCACCTCCGCCCCGACGCGCCGGGGCGGGCCGATCACGGTCACTGTGAAGGCGATCCCCGACGGGGTCGTCAGCAACCACCTCGTGCGCCGGACCCGACCCGGGACGCTGGTCCAGCTCGACCAGGCGCAGGGCGACTTCGTGCTGCCGGGCCGCCCGCCGGCCCGGGTGCTCTTCGTGACCGCGGGCAGCGGCGTCACCCCCGTGATGGGGATGCTGCGCGCCGGCGCGCTGGGCGGTGCCGACGTCGTCGTGGTGCACTCGGCGCCCACCCCCGCCGACGTCATCTTCGGCGCCGAGCTTCGGGACCTGGCCGCCGGCGGCGCGATCCGGCTGGTGGAACGGCACACCGACACCGACGGACTGCTCACCGTGGCCGACCTCGACCGTCTCGTGCCCGACCATCTGGACCGGGAGACCTGGGCGTGCGGCCCGGTCGGCCTGCTCGACGCGCTGGAGGAGCACTGGACGGCCGGGGGGTGCGGCGACCGGCTGCACACCGAGCGGTTCCGGCCGACCGTGATCTCGCCGGGAGAGGGCGGCACCGTCACCTTCGCCCGATCGGGCGTCACCGTCTCCGCCGACGGCGCCACCCCGCTGCTCGACGCCGGCGAGAACGCCGGGGTGCTGATGCCCTCGGGCTGCCGGATGGGCATCTGCTTCGGCTGCGTGCTGCCGCTGCGCCAGGGCGCGGTACGGGACCTGCGCAACGGGGAACTGACCACGGCGGTGCCCGGCGACGGCGTCCGCATCCAGACCTGCGTGTCGGCGGCGGCCGGCCCCTGCGACATCGACCACTGACCGGGAGTAGCTGACGTGACCGTGATCCAGAACAAGCCCGTCAACCCGATCGCCCACCTCACCGCCGAGGACATCGAGATCATCGGCAAGGAACTCGACGCGATCCGCGCCCGGGTGGTCGCCGAGCGGGGCGAGCGCGACGCCGCGTACATCCGCCGGGTCATCTCCACCCAGCGCAAGCTGGAGGTGGGCAGCCGGGTCGTGCTGCTGTTCTCCCTCTTCCCGCCCGCCTGGATCGTGGGCACGGCCGGCCTGACCGTGGCCAAGATCCTGGAGAACATGGAGGTCGGCCACAACGTCCTGCACGGCCAGTGGGACTGGATGCGCGACCCGAAGATCCACTCCACCACCTGGGAGTGGGACCACGTCTCGCCCGCCGACCAGTGGAAGCACTCGCACAACGAGCTGCACCACACGTACACGAACGTCCTCGGCAAGGACAACGACCTCGGCTACGGCATCATGCGCGTCGACGAGGACCAGCGGTGGCACCCGTTCCACCTGGGCCAGCCGCTGTGGAACTTCATCAACGCCTGCTTCTTCGAGTACGGCATCGCCGCGTACGACCTGGAGCTGGGGCGCAACCTGCGCAAGGGCCGGCACAAGAAGCCGGAGTTCCGGGCCCGGGCGCGCGCCGTGGGCCGCAAGATCCGCCGGCAGGTGCTCAAGGACTACGTCGTGCACCCGCTGCTGTCCGGGCCCTCGTTCCTGCACACGCTGGCCGCCACCTTCACCGCCAACCTCCTGCGCAACCTGTGGAGCCACTCGGTGATCATGTGCGGGCACTTCCCGGAGGGCGTGGAGACCTTCTCCAGGCGCTCGATCGAGGGCGAGACCCGCGGCGAGTGGTACCTGCGGCAGATGCTCGGCTCGGCCAACATCAGCGGCAGCCGGCTGATGCACATCATGACCGGCAACCTGTCGTACCAGATCGAGCACCACCTCTTCCCGGACCTGCCCAGCAACCGCTACCAGGAGATCGCTCCCGAGGTGCGGGCCCTGTTCGACCGGTACGGGCTGAAGTACACCACCGGCTCGCTGCCCCGGCAGGTCTTCTCGGCGTGGAAGAAGGTCGTCCGGCTCTCGCTGCCCAACCGGAAGGCGCCCCGCCGCGTCGACGAGCGCCCCGCCCCGGCCCTCGCCACCTCCGGCGTCTGATCCTCCTGCGCCGCCGCCCGCCGCGAAACGCGCTGGGCGGCGGCGCGGCGTCCGCGTACAGTCGGGGCATGGAGATCAGGCGCTTCTTCGCCGCCGCGGCCGCGCGAGCTTCGCGCTCGTCGGTCGCCGCCGCCTGACCTCACCATCTCCCGCCGGCGACCGGAAACGGTCCGCCGGCTTTCTCGTCTCCGTCGGCCCGCCGGTCCCCGGTGGTCGGACCCTTTCCGGTCGTCCGAACCCGGAAAGGCCACCGCCATGACGTACGACCCGATCAGCCGCATCTTCCTCGACTTCTTCCGCGAGCGCGGCCACGAACTCGTGCCCGACGGCTCCCTGATCCCGCCGCCGGGCGACCCGGTGCTCTTCACCACCTCCGGGATGCACCCCTTGACCCCCTACCTGCAGGGGCGGCCCCACCCGCTGGGCCGGCGGCTGGTGAACGTGCAGCGCTGCCTGCGCACGACCGACCTGGACGAGGTGGGCGACCCGACCCACCTGACCCTGTTCCGGATGCTGGGCTCCTGGTCGCTCGGCGACTACGACCTGCCCCGCAGCCTGCGCTGGGGCTACGAGCTGCTGCGCGACGGCTTCGGCGTGGCGCACGACCGGATGCACGTGACGGTCTTCGGCGGCGACGACCGGGTCGGCCCGGACGAGCCGTCGCTGCGCACCTGGGGTGAGCTGGGCCTGCCCGTGGAGCTGACCGGGGAGGAGAACTGGTGGTCCAACGGCCCGACCGGGCCGTGCGGACCGGACACGGAGATCTTCGTCTGGACCGGCGACGGCCCGCCCCACGGCACCCCCGGCACCGACGAGCGGTGGATGGAGGTCTGGAACCACGTGGGGATGCGCTACCACCGGCATCCCGACGGTCGGCTGTCGTCGCTGCGGCAGCCCAACGTGGACACCGGCATGGGCCTCGAACGGCTGGAGATGGTGCTGCGCGGGCACCGCTCGGTCCACGAGGGCGAGGGTCTCGTGCCCTGGGTGCGCGGCGTCTCCGACGTGTGGGGCCTGCCCGACGGGGCGCGGCGCGTGGTCGCCGACCACCTGCGCGCGGGCGTGGTGGTGGTCGCCGACGGCGTACGACCCTCGAACACCGGCCGCGGCTACGTGCTGCGCCGGCTGTTGCGCCGGGCGCTCACCACGCTGTGGCGCGACGAGGCGTCCAGGACCCTGTCGGACCTGCCGACCGCGCCGGTGCGGCACACCCTCGACGGGTTCCGGCTTCCCGTCGCCGTCGACGAGGTACGCGACGTGTTCTCCGGCGAGGAGCGGCGGTTCCGGGAGCTGCTGCGGCGCGGGCGACCGGTGGTCTCCCGTCGCCGGTTGCGGGGCCCGCTGACCGACGAGGACTACCGGGACCTGCACGACACGCACGGCCTGCCGCGCGACCTCGTCGACGGCCTGCTCGCCGAGCTGGGCTGAGCGTCGCCGCCGACCCCGGACGGCAGGCGGGGCCGAGGGGGCGGGGGCCGTCGTGTCCGACGGCCCCCGCCCCGTTGCGGACGGCGGTGGCGCGGGGGCCGGGTGGGTCGCCGCCGCCGCCGGACCGGGACCGGGCAACGCCGGCCCCGGTCCGCGTCGCTATCCCGCGTAGGTCTCGAACTCGGCGACCTTCGGGCTGCCGCCCGAACTGGTGATCCTGAAGGTGATCTTGGTCAGTGACGTGGCGGGGAAGGTGATCGCGCCCGCCCCGCTGCCGGAGGCCAGGACGGCGCCGCTGCCGTGGTTGACGAGCTGCCAGGACCCGATGCCGCCCTGGGTGCCCGAAGGCTCACGGACGACCACCCTGGACACCGTGGTGGCGGAACCCCACTTGATGGAGATGTCCCCGGTCGCGCCGGCCGGCGACCAGTACGTGCTCAGGCTGCCGTCGCGCACGTTGCCGTAGCTCGTGCCGCTGGCCTTGCTGGAACCGTCGGAACCGGCCCCGATGCTGAGGTTGGGCCCGTCGGGCTGGCTGGTCGGCGTCGGCGTCGGGCTGGTCGGCCCCGGGGTCGGGCTGGTCGGCCCCGGGGTCGGGCTGGTCGGCCCCGGCGTGGGGGTGGTCGGCGTCGGTGCCGGCGTCTGCGGCGAGCAGCTGCCGTTCGACTCCCGCAGGCCCGTGTTGGCGCCCGCCGTCTGGCGGACGACGTCCGGCACGCAGCCGGCCGCGTCGAGGCTGTAGGCGTACGGGATGCTGACGGTGGTGTTGGACTGCGGGTCGGGGCCGGCCGGGTTGTTGTCGCTGCCGGGGCTGGACCAGGTCACGTTGTCGAAGACGTTGCCGGCGACCTGCCAGTAGCCGGCCTCGCTGGTGTAGAAGGTGCCCAGGACGTCCTTGGAGTTGCGGAAGTAGTTGTTCTCCACCTTGGCCCTGGCTCCGGCGCGGGAGTTGATGCCGGACTCGTGCAGGCTCACGTAGTGGTTGTTGTAGACGTGCGCGATGCCGCCGCGCAGCAGGGGCGTACGGGAGTCGATGTTCTCGTAGAGGTTGTGGTGGAACGTGACGTAGCCGTTCGAGCGGTCGCTCTCACTGGAGCCGATGAGGCCGCCCCGGCCGGAGTTGCGCAGGATGCTGTACGACAGGGTCACGTACTGGGTGTTGTCCTTCATGTCGAACAGGCCGTCGAAGCCCTCCGACTCCCCGCCCGAGGCCTCCAGGGTGGCGTGGTCGACCCAGACGTTGCGGACGCCGCTCTCCATGCCGATGGCGTCGCCACCGTTTGAGGTGGGCGAGCCGGACTTCTTGACGTTCCGGACGGTCACGTTCCGGATGATGATGTTGCTGGACTCGCGGATGTGGATGCCCAGCTGGTCGAAGACCGCTCCGGTGCCGACTCCGATGATCGTGACGTTGCTGATCTGCTTGAGCTCGATCACGCCGGCGGCGGTGCTGCAGCTGTCGCCCGACACCTTGGTGGTGTTGCCGTGGTTGATGGTCCCCTGGACCTCGATGACGATCGGGGTGCTGCTGCTGGCCCGGGTGCACAGGGCCGTGTGGATCCCGGTTCCCGTGCTGACCCGTACGGTCTGTCCGCCGGCGCCGCCGGTGGTCCCGCCGTTCTGGGTCGCGTAGCCGGTGGCGGAGCCCGCGGCCGCCGATGCCTCGTGCATCGGCAGGACCGCGACACCGATCGCGGCCCCGACGGCTGTCGTGGCCAGCGCCACCTGGAGTCGCAGTGCGACTGGTCGTCTCATCTTCGCCTCGTCTCTCGTTTCGCATCGCCGGGTGTCGCTGCCACCTGCCGTGGTCGGGTCGGCCGGCCGTCGAGGCCGTCGACCCGTCGCCGTCGGGGCTGGCTGGGCGGACCCGGTCGGGGGTGCTCTCTTCGAGGTGGACATCGGGCCGGTGGTCTCGCTCCGGCGCCGACCGCCCGGGGTCGTCGGCCGGCCGCACGGTGTCGTGACCGTGCACCCGACCCATTCGCCCGTCGTGCTGCCGCGCCTGCCCGGAAAGCGCTTTCCAGGGAGGATAGGTAGGTGCCCGTCGATATGGCAAGGCCCTGCCCGGATTGCGGCGCGATGCCCCGACCTGTCCGGTGCGACGGCCGCCCCGGACGGCGCCCCCGCGGCGGCGGGTGGTGCGCCCGCCGGCCGGATCAGTCAGGATGACCTGCGCGAGGGCGTCGCCGGGCCGCGCCGCGGCCGAGGTCGCCCGTCGACGGAAGGAGACCCGTGTCGTCCACCCTGCTCTCCCGTCGCGACCTGCGCTTCCTGCTGCACGACTGGCTGGAGGTGACCCGGCTGACCGAGCGGCACCGCTACGCCGAGCACTCGCGGGAGACGTTCGACGCCGTGCTGGAGCTCGCCGAGCGGGTGGCGACCGAGCGGTTCGCCCCGCACAACCGGGCCGCCGACCTCGCCGAGCCCACCTTCGACGGCCGCCGGGTGCACACCATCGCGCAGGTCAGGCAGGCCCTCGACGTCTTCGCCGAGACCGGGCTGCTGGGCGCGGGCATGGACGCGTCGGTCGGCGGGATGCAGCTGCCGCACGTCGTGCAGGCCGCCTGCTTCGCCTGGCTCCAGGCCGCCAACGTCGGCACCTCGGCGTACCCGCTGCTGACGCTCGGCAACGCCAACCTGCTGCTGGCCCACGGCAGCCCCGAGCAGATCGACACCTGGGTCCGGCCGATGGTGCAGGGCCGCTTCTTCGGCACCATGTGCCTGTCCGAGCCGCACGCCGGCAGCTCGCTGGCCGACATCACCACCCGCGCCGAGCCGCAGGACGACGGGACGTACCGGCTGTACGGCACCAAGATGTGGATCTCCGGCGGCGACCACGAGCTGTCGGAGAACATCGTCCACCTGGTGCTCGCCCGGATCCCCGGCGGCCCGCCCGGGGTGAAGGGCATCTCGCTGTTCATCGTCCCGAAGGTGCTGCTGGGCGACGACGGCGCGCTCGGCGCCCGCAACGACGTCGTGCTGGTCGGCCTCAACCACAAGATGGGCTACCGCGGCACCACCAACACGCTGCTCAACTTCGGCGAGGGCGTGCACCGGCCCGGCGGGCGCCCCGGCGCGGTCGGCCACCTGGTCGGCGAGCCGCACCAGGGCCTGGCGCAGATGTTCCACATGATGAACGAGGCGCGCGTCGGGGTGGGCGCCGGCGCCACCGCCCTGGGCTACACCGGCTACCTGAAGTCCCTGGCGTACGCGCGCCAACGGCCGCAGGGCCGCCCGCTGGCCGACAAGGACCCCGCCACGCCGCAGGTGCCCATCGTCGCCCACCCGGACGTGCGACGGATGCTGCTGGCGCAGAAGAGCTACGTGGAGGGCGCCCTGGCGCTGGTCCTCTACTGCGGTCGGCTGCTCGACGAGGAGAAGACCGCGCCGGAGGCGGCGGACCGGGAGCGGGCGCGGCTGCTGCTGGACGTGCTCACCCCGATCGCGAAGAGCTGGCCGTCGCAGTGGTGCCTGGTCGCCAACGACCTGGCCATCCAGGTGCACGGCGGCGCCGGCTACACGCGCGACTACGACGTCGAGCAGCACTGGCGCGACAACCGGCTCAACCCGATCCACGAGGGCACGCACGGCATCCAGGCGCTGGACCTGCTCGGGCGCAAGGTCACCATGCGCGGCGGGGCCGGGCTGGCGCTGCTGGTGGAGACGGTTCGGGCCACGACCACCCGCGCGTGGAAGGCCGGCGGCGAGGCCGCCGAGCTGGCCGCCGAGCTCGGCGCCGCCCTCGACCGGATCGCCCTGGTCACCCGGCGGCTGTGGGGCACCGGCGACCCGGAGGTGGCGCTGGCCAACGCGAGCGTCTACCTGGAGGCGGTGGGCCACGTCGTGGTCGCCTGGATGTGGCTGGAACAGCTCCTCGTGGTCGAGGCGGCCGGCGGCCCCGGCGACGGCCCGGACGCCGACCTGCACGCCGGCAAGCGGCAGGCCGCCCGGTACTTCTTCCGCCACGAGCTGCCCCGCACCGGCCCGCAGTTCGACCTGCTGGACAGCCTCGACCGGACCACCCTGGAGATGCGCGACGACTGGTTCTGACGGCGTGTCTCGGCAGCGATCCGGCGGACCCGCCCCGAGCCGCGCTGGCTCGACCGCCGCCGGGCCCGGCGCATCCTGCGGGGGCGGCCCGCCCGTCGCCTGAGGGGCGGGCCGGCGCGCGTCCGGGCGAGGTCGGCGACCCGTGCGCGTCGAGCTGGCCCCCCGCCGGTGCGTCGGCCCCGCCGCGCGAGCGGGGCGGTCTCAGCCGTCGGCGAGCAGCCGGTCGCGGACCTCGCGGCGCAGGACCTTGCCGATCTGGGAACGGGGCAGGTCCTCGACGACGACCACGCGGCGGGGCACCTTGTACCCGGCCAGGTGCCGCCGGCACGCCGCCCGGACGTCGGCCTCGTCGGGGACGGCGCCCTCGTCCGGTACGACCGCCGCCACCACCTCCTCGCCGCCGTGGGCACCGGGCAGGCCGACCACGGCGGCGTCGCGGATGCCGGGCACGTGGCGCAGCGCGTCCTCCACCTCCGACGGGTAGACGTTGAACCCGCCGGTGATGATCAGCTCCTTGATCCGGTCGACCACGCTGACGAAGCCGTCGGCGTCGGCGACCACGACGTCCCCGGTGCGCAGCCAGCCGCCGGGCAGCAGCGCCGCCGCCGTCTCGGCCGGCCGGTTCCAGTAGCCGGTGAACACCTGCGGCCCCCGGATCAGCAGCTCGCCCGCCTCGCCCGGGGCGCGTTCGCGCGCCGGGTCCTCCGGGTCGACGATCCGGATGTCGGTGGACGGGAACGGCACGCCGACCGTGCCCGGCCGCCGGGCGGGGGAGACCGGGTTGCCGAGCGCGACGGGCGAGGTCTCGGTCATGCCGTAGCCCTCGACGAGCAGCCCGCCGGTGACCGACTCCCACAGCTCGACCGTCGCCGGGGGCAGCGCCATGGCGCCGGAGATGGCGTACCGGGCCGAGGAGAGGTCGATCCCGCGTTCCCGGGCGGCCGTGGCCAGCTTCTCGTAGATCGGCGGGACGGCGGGCAGGAAGGTCGGGGGACGGCGGCGCACCGCCTCCAGCGTCTGGTCCAGGTCGAAGCGGGGGAAGAGCACCAGCGTGGCGCCGATGCCCACCGAGAAGGTCAGGCAGAGCGTCAGGCCGTACGCGTGGAACAGCGGCAGCACCGCGTACACCGTCTCCTCGCCGTCGCGCAGGCCCGGCACCCAGGCGCGGCCCTGTGCCGCGTTGGTCCGCAGGTTGCGGTGGGTCAGGATGGCGCCCTTCGGGGTGCCGGTGGTGCCGCCCGTGTACTGCAACAGCGCCGTGTCGTCCGGGCCGGGGGCGGGGTGCGCGGCGTCCAGCGGGCCGACCGCGGCCACCGTTCGCTCCCAGGACAGCGCCCCGGGGGCGGGTGCGGTCATCGCCGCGCGGGTGGCCCGTGCGCGGGCCAGCGGCAGCCGCAGCGCCCAGCGCTTGCGCCGGGGCAGCGCACGGGTCAGGTCCACCGCCAGCACCGTCTCGACGGCCGTCGCGCCGACGGCGCCCTGGACGAGGGGGGCGACCTTGTCCCAGACCACCGCGACCCGGGCGCCGTGGTCGGCGAGCTGCTGGGTGAGCTCCTGCGGAGTGTAGAGCGGGTTGTGTTCCACCACGACGGCGCCGAGTCGTAGCACGGCGTAGAAGGCGACCACGTGCTGCGGGCAGTTCGGCAGCACCAGCGCCACCCGGTCGCCCCGGGCCACGCCGAGCCGGCGCAGCGCCTCGGCCGCCCGGCCGACCTGGTCCGCCAGACCGGCGTACGTGGTGGTGGCGCCGAAGAAGTCCAGGGCGACCCGGGGGCCGAACCGGCGGGCGGCGTCCCGCAGCAGGTCGACGAGCGACTCGTCGGAGGGCGTGACGGTCGCCGGCACGCCGGAGGCGTAGCTGCGCAGCCAGGGCCGTTCCGCGCTCAGGTCCATGTCTCTCCTCCGCCCGTACGTACGATCGCCTACCCCACGGTAACCTACGGTCGCGTAGGTAATTCGGGAATCCCCCGCCCGACCGGATCCCGTTTGACCGGCCCCGGCCGTAGACTCCGACGGTGCGGGATCGACGGGTCGTGGCGCTCTGGTCGGTGTTCGTCCTGCTCGCCGCCGGGTCGTCGGCGCTCGTCACCCTCCGCCCCGACCGCCTCTCCGACCTGCACATCTATCGTGGCGCGCTGCTGCACCTGCAGGCCGGTCGACCGCTGTACGAGTTCGTGGCCGAGAATGGCGGCCCCTTCACCTACCCACCGTTCGCCGCGCTCGTGCTCTGGCCGGTCGCGGCCGTTGCGGAGGGGGTCGTGCAGGGGGGCTGGCTGGCGTTGACCTGCCTCGCGGTGGTCGCCATCGCGGTGCCGGTCGGTCGCGTGCTGGCCGACGGGCACCGGCGGCACCTGGTCGTGCCGGCCGTCGCCTGCGCCCTGATGCTCTCCGCGCCGGTGCAGAGCAACCTGCGCTTCGGTCAGGTCAGCGTCTTCATCGTGCTGCTCGCGCTGCTGGACGGCATGGGCGTTCCTCCGGCCCGGCTGCGCGGCGTGCTCGTCGGGGTGGCCGCCGCTGTCAAACTGACCCCGCTGTTGTTCGTGGTCTACTTCCTCGCCACGGGCCGCTACCGGGACGCCGGGCGGGCCGCCGCCACCTTCCTGGCCTGCGCCGCGCTCGGCGCGGTGGTCCTCCCGGCGGAGAGTTGGAGGTACTGGACCGAGGCGGTGCGCAACACGTCCCGGATCGGCAACCTCGCCTCGCTGGGCAACCAGTCGGTGCACGGCATGCTGCTGCGCGTCGGCCTCGATGAGGCCTCGTTCCCGCTGCTCTGGGCGGCCCTGGTGGCCGTCGTCTGCGCGGTGGCCCTGCTGCGGGCCCGGCACCTGGCGGCGCACGGGCGGCCCGGCCACGCCGCTGTGCTCGTCGGCTGCGCGACCGTCGCCGCGTCCCCGGTGTCCTGGACGCACCACCAGATCTGGCCGGTGCTGGCGGCGATGCTGCTGATCGGGGCCGACGGGGTCGCCCGGCGGGTCGCCGGCGGCGCTCTGCTGGTGACCATGGTGGTCTCGCTGGGGGTGGCGCTCAGGCCGGTCTCGACCACGTCCGGGGTGCAGTTCCTCCTCGAGAACGCCCGGGCCCTCGCCGTCGGCGTGCTCTGCCTCGCCGGCTTCGGCGGGGCGGCGCTGGCCGCGGCCAACGCGGGCCGACGGACCTCGGCGCCCCGGGGTTGGTTGCGGGTGGGCACGACCGCCGCGCTGGCCGTGGCGTTCTTCGCCGTGCAGCCGCTGCCGGCCGGCGCCGATCCGACCTTCAAGGCGTACGCGCTCTCCGACGTGGCCAACCCGCGCTACTTCTTCGTCTGCCGAGGCCCGGCGGAGTGCGCCGCGTACGCCACGCACGCGCCGGTCACCTTCGGCACCCGCAGGGAGAAGACCAAGGTCCGCGTCAACGGGGTGGTGTCGCCCGCCGTCGCCCGGCTGGAATACCACTCGGCCCCCGGTGGCGCGCCCCGGGCCATCCCGCTGCTGGCGCCCTACCCGGGGCCCCGGACGTTCTCGTTCCGGTCGGCGACCATGACCCACGGCCGGCTGGTCGCCTACGGGGCCGACGGGCGCCCGATCGCGACCTACGACGAGGAACTGGCCGCCGCCCTCGACGTCAGCGGTGTCCGGCGGAATGGCGCATCGCCTGCCGTCCCTTGACCACCGCCAGGACGACGACCACGGCCAACGCCACCGCGCCGATGATCACCAGCCAGCGGACCGCCTCCAGCAGCAGCCCGAGCAGGACGAGCGCGCCGGCGACGACGCCGACGATCCAGAGCATGCTCCGCATGTCCACCTCCCGTGACTCCGGCCGCGGTGGCGCGGCCCCCGGGCCCGCCTTCCCGGTCCGTCCCGGGTCATACCGCCGCGACCCCGAGGCCCGGGGTCCACGGGCCGCAGGGCCGCGTCAGCGCTGGGCGACGTAGACCGTGTTGGCCGACCGCCCGCCGGTCAACGGGTTGGCGAACGCGACCACGTGCGCCCGCGCGGTGCGGAACACCTCGCTCAGCGCCGCCTCGAAGTCGGCATCGGGCGGGTCGTCCGACCAGAGGGCGAACACCCCGTCCGGGTGCAGATGGGCGGCGAGCCGGCGCAGGCCGTCGGGGGTGTAGAAGGCGGCGTGTGCGGGGTGCAGCACGTTGCGCGGCGAGTGGTCCACGTCGAGCAGCACGGCGTGGAACCGCCGCCCCGGCTCCCGCGGGTCGAACCCGCTGCCGTCGGCGACCGCGGCGAAGAAGTCGGCCCGCACGAACCGGGTACGCGGATCGGCGGCCAGCCCGGCGGCGAAGGGCAGCAGTTCCCGGCGGTGCCAGTCGATGACGTCCTCGATCGCCTCCACCACCAGCAGCGAGCCGACCCGCTCGTCGCAGAGCGCGGTGCGGGCGGTGTAGCCGAGACCGAGGCCGCCGACGACCACGTCGAGGCCCTGCCCGGACAGGGCGGCCAGGCCCAACCGGGCCAGCTCGATCTCCGCCACGGGGAAGAGGCTCGACATCAGGTACTCGTCGTCGAGCTTGACCTCGTACACCTCGACGTCGAGCTGCGGGTCGCGGCGCCGACGCAGGCTGATGAGGCCGATCGGGGTCTCCCGCCAGGCCAGTTCCTCGAATCGCACGCCCACGGGCCCGGATGCTACCCGCCGGCACCCCGGGCCCCGGCGGTCGGCACGCACATTCCTGCCGCCCGGGTGGGTATGCGTGCCCGTCGAGGGCCGTCGACGGGGGGCCGGACAGGGAGGGCGCGGTGGCGGAGATGCTGGCCGGACAGGCCTGCGTCATCCCCGACGCGGTCTCCACCCCCTGGGCGGGCGGTGACGGACACCGCGCGCACCCGCCCCGGCGAGGCGGGCGGGGGCTGGACGTGGCGTTCGACTTCGCCGGCGTCACCGCCGTGCGCGAGCAGGCACTGAAATTCGCACCCCGGCCACGACGCCACCACAGCTCTTACATCGACTCCTGTCGTCGACCTGTCGTGTTGGCGTCGGACGGCCCCGGGGGCGGTGGGACCTGCCGGCGTCTCCGTCGCACCCCGGCGACCACCACCGCCACCGTCGTCGTGAGGACGGTCCACAGCAGCGGGTTTGTCCGCAGATGCTCGGGCAACTGCTGGGCCAGCACGAAGACGCCCATCGCCGCCACGAACCAGCCGAACGCCCCGCGCAGCACGGCCTCCGGGACCTGCCCGGCGAGTCGGCCGCCGGCGAGGCTGCCGAGCACGGCGGCGCCGGTGACGGCGGCGGCCAGGCCCCAGTCGATGTCGACGGTGGAGAGATAGCCGGCCAGCCCCGCGAACGACTTCATCGCGATGACCACGAGCGAGGTGCCGACCGCGACCGGCATCGGCAGGCCGCCCAGCAGCGCGAGGGCCGGCACCACCAGGAACCCGCCGCCCGCGCCGACCAGCCCGGTGACCAGACCGACGACGGCGCCGTCGAGGAGCACCCGCAGCACCGGTAGCTCGGGTCGCGCCGACCCGTCCGCGTCGTTGCGCCGGCCGCGGATCATGGCGGTCGCGGTGGCGAGCATCATCAGGGCGAAGCCGGTGAGCAGGACCGCCGCCGGGACGTACGCGGCGAGACGCCCGCCGCCGTACGCGCCGGCCATGCCCGCGGCCCCGAAGAGCAGGCCGGTGCGCCACCGGACCCGGCCGGCCCGCGCGTGCGGCAGCGCGCCGACGGCGCTGGTCACCCCGACGACGAGCAGCGAGGTGGCGATCGCCTCCCGGGCCGGCAGGTCGGCCACGTAGACCAGCAGCGGTACGGCGAGGATGGAGCCGCCGCCGCCGAGCAGGCCGAGGCTCACCCCGATGAGGACGGCCAGAGCGACGGTCAGCGCGAGGCCGGTCACGGCAGGGGCCGGGGCGTCGGGTGGTCTCCGAGCCGACCGACGACGGTCTCCACGTCGCAGCTCGCGCCCCGGTTGTAGGGGAGCCTGCCGAGCAGCATGCCCAGCGCGCAGGTGTCGGTCACGGCGGCGAAGGTGAGGCCGGCGCCGATCAGGCCGGCGACCCACTTCAGGCCGGGTACGAACACCGAGCCGAGGATGCTGAGCAGGACGATCGAGCCGGCGACGAGGCGGACCTGCCGCTCCAGCTCCCAGCGGGGCGTGCCCCGTCGGACCGGTCCCTGGGCGGCCTGCCACGCGGTCATCCCGCCGTCGAGGATCCTGAGGTTGGGCAGCCCGACTCCGGCGAGGGCCTGCCCGGCCCGAGCGGCGCGGGCACCGGAGCGGCAGATCAGCACCACGGTCTCGTCGAGGTGCCGCCGCAGCTCCTCGCGGTGCTCCCTGAGCACGTCGAGCGGCACGTTGTAGGCGCCGGGCACGTGGGCCGTCTCGAACTCCGCGGGGGTGCGCACGTCCAGCATGCGGGGAGCGCGGCCGGAGTCGACCAGCTCGCGCAGCGTGGCGGCGTCGAGGGTGGCGGGCAGGGCGTTCGGTGACGTGGTCATTTCTCCTCGTCCAGGGATGGCTCGCCGTGGGCGGGCAGGGTGAGCCGGACCGCCGTCGATCGGTGCCGTTCGGCGGCGGGCGCGCGTCGCCGTGCGGACGACCGGTGGCGGCCCGGCGCGTACGGAAAGGGGAGCCGGCGGTGCGGGGTCGGTCAGGCGTCGCCGGGGCTCATGGCGACCCCGGCGGCCTCGGCCCGGCCGAACTTGTCGTCGATCACGACGACCTCGCGACCCGCGTTGGCCAGCAGCGAGGCGGCGGCCGTGGCCCGGTACCCGGAGCCGCAGTGCACCCAGACGCTGCCGGCGGGCACCTCGGCGAGGCGCCGGGGCAGGTCGGGCAGGGGGATGTGCACGGCGCCCTCGACGTGGCCGGCGGTCCACTCGTTGGTCATCCGGACGTCGAGCACCACGTCCGGGGCGGGCAGCCCCGCCGGGGTGTCGCCGGCCCGGGCGGCGGCCAGCGCGGGAAAGTCGGCCATGCGCAGCTCGCGGAGCTGTCCGGGCGCGGTGGACCACCGGTCGGGGTCGCCGGTGGCCTGGGCGGCCGGGCGGTCGATGCCGATGCGGACCAGTTCACGCTGGGCGTCGGCGACCTGCTCCTCGGTCTCGGCCAGCAGGGTGAGCGGTGCGCCCCAGTCGATGAGCCAGCCGAGCCAGGTCGACATCGGGCCGTCGAGTCCGAGGGCGACCGTGCCCGCCAGGTGCGAGGTGGCGTACGCCTTGCGGTGGCGCAGGTCGACGACCCACTGGCCGGCGGCGATCCGCTCCCGCAGCTCGGCGGCGTCGGCCCGGGCGACCGGGGTGAGGTCCACCGGCGCCGGGCCGGCGAGGTTCGCCACGCCCATGTGGGCGTAGTACGCCGGGTAGGCGTCGAGCCCGGCGAGGGTCCCGGTGACGAACTCGTCGGCGGCCAGCCGCAGCACGGGGTTCGCCCGCTTCTCCCGCCCGATGGTCGACTCGGGCGCGTCGGACTGGCTGGCGGAGCAGAAGCTGCCGAAGCCGTGGGTCGGCCACACCTCGGCGCCGTCGGGCAGCAGGTCGGCCAGGCGCCGGGCCGAGGCGTGCTGGTGGTGGGCGAGTTCGTGGGCGTGCCGCCCGCCGAGCAGGTCGGTGCGCCCGGTGGTGCCGAACAGGAGAGAGCCGCCGGTGAAGACGCCGACCGCGCGCCAGCCGGAGCCGTCGGCCTCGTCGAGCACGTACGACAGGTGGTGGAACGTGTGCCCCGGGGTGGCGAGCACCCGCAGCCGCAGCGCGCCGGAGACGGGCACGGCGTCGCCGTCGGCGACCGGCGTCCGGTCGAAGTCGACCTCGTCGTGCGCGGCGACGAGGTAGCGGGCGCCGGTCAGCCGGGCCAGCTCCAGACCGCCGGAGACATAGTCGTTGTGGATGTGGGTCTCCACCACGTGGGTGACGCGTACGCCCTTCTCGCCGGCGAGGTACAGGATCCGGTCGATGTCGCGCTGCGGGTCGACCACGATCGCCACCGTGCCGTCGGAGGCCAGGTAGCTGCGGTCGCCGAGCGAGGACGTCGCGATGACGGACACCTCAACTGCCATTGCCGTACTCCTTGTGGGATCATATACCCCGGGGGGTATGCGACGGACGCACGTCGGGTGGGTTGACGCGTGCACTCTGTCTACCCGCACACGCCACTGTCACGCAACGTGTGCGGTGCGTTTCTTCCGGTGGCGATCAGGCGAGGGCGAGGAAGAGCTTCTCCAGTTCCTCCTCGGTCATCTCCGGTGAGTCGCCCCGCTCGCGGGCGGCGGTGCAGTGCCGCATGCCGGAGGCGATGATCTTGAAGCCGGCCCGGTCGATCGCCTTGGACACCGCGGCGAGCTGGGTCAGCGCCTCGCGGCAGTCCTGGCCGGTCTCCATCATCTCGATGACCGCGTTGAGCTGACCCCGGGCCCGCTTCAGGCGGGTCAGGGCCTCGCTCGTCATCTCGGGTCGCAGCTTCACCGCGCGTCTCCTCGCTCTCTCCCGGCATACCCCGGGGGGTACCCGTGCGTGCCCATGCTATCCCCTCGGGCCGGAGGCGTCCGCGTCGGCGCGGTGATCCTGGTCGCACCACTGGGGCCCCGCACCGGGAATCCCGGGCGCCGTCGCGACACAGGGTCCTCGGGACATCGACGCAACGCTTATCCTGTGCCCCGACCGCCACCCGGAGGGGATCCGATGCCGTCGCGGCAGGACCAGCTGCACTCGTACCAGTTCACCGTCCAGCGGGCGGTCGCCGCCCTGGTGATGCGGGAGACCGACCCGGCGCAGTCACCGTTCCGGCGGTTGGCCGGCGCCGGCCTGGCCAGCGTGCTGGTCGCGGCCATCGGCCTCGGCGGTTTCGCCCTCTACGGCCTGTTCACCGGGGGTGGCAGCACCTGGCGCGACCCGGGCGCGGTGATCGTGGAGAAGGAGTCCGGCGCCCGGTTCGTCTACCGGGAGGAGAAGCTGCACCCGGTGCTCAACTACGCGTCGGCCCTGCTGATCATCGGCGCGGAGCAGCCGAAGACGGTGCTCGTCTCCCGCCGCGCCATCGACGGGGTGCCGCGCGGGCTGCCGCTGGGCATCGCCGACGCCCCGGACTCGCTGCCCGCCAAGGGTCGGCTCTCCACTGCCCCGTGGACGGTCTGCTCCGTGGCCACCGAGGCCGACCGGACGCTGCCCCGCTCGGCGCTGCTGATCGGCGTCACCGCCGGCGGGGGCCGGGGCCTGGGCGAGGACGCGCTGCTGCTGCGCGATCCCGACGGCGGGCTGCACCTCGTCTGGCACCAGCGCCGCTACCTGGTGCGCGACCCCAGCCGCGTGCTGGCCGCCCTGGCGGCGACCCGGGCCCGGGCGGTCCCGGTGGCCCCGGCCCTGCTCAACAGCCTGCCCGCCGGCGCCGACCTCGCCCCACTGGCCCTGCCCGACGAGGGGGAGCGCTCCGCGCGGGTGTCCGGGGCGCGGATCGGCGACGTCTACCTGGTGCGCAACTCCGGCGGGGGCCGCCAGTACGCCGTCGCGCTGCGGGACGGCCTGGCCGGCATCACCGAGTTGCAGGCGGGCCTGCTGCTCGCGCGTACGGGCCAGGGAGAGCCGGAGCCGATCACGCTCGGGCGGTTCGCGGCGCTGCCCAAGCTGCCCGACCTCGCCCCGACGGGGCCGACCGCGCCGCCGACCGCGCCGCCCCGGCTGGCCGCCGCCGACGGGGCGGGTCTCTGCGCCCGGGTGGGCGACGACGGCGGCGTCACCGAGGTCCGGCTCGGCGTACGGCTGCCGGACCTCGCCGCCGCGCCGCGTACCGCCCCGGCGGCGGGTGGTGGGGTGCGCGCCGATCACGTCGTGGTGGAGCCGGGTCGGGGCGCGGTGGTCGAGGCGGTCGCTTCACCCGGCGCGGCCGGCGGCGCGGTCTCCGTGGTCACCGACCTGGGCCGGCGCTACGTCCTCGCCGGGGGCGAGGTGCTCGGCGCGCTCGGCTACCGAGACGTGCGGCCGGTGCGGCTGCCGGCCAGCCTGGTCGCCCTGGTGCCGGCCGGCGCCACGCTCGACCCGGCCGCCGCGCGGGTCGTCGCGGCCGGTCCGGGTCCGGGTCAGTCGGCGGGGCGGAGTCGG
>NZ_JBAKHL010000047.1:0-49089 GCF_036902715.1 Micromonospora sp. CPCC 205546 | reverse complement strand
ATCCGCCTTCGTCGGGGCGCGGCGGCCGCCCGCGCGGCCGTGCTGGCGACGGTGGACGGCCGCGGCGACCTGGCCGGCGAGCTGCGCCGGCGGCGGCTGGCGCGGGCCGCCGACCTGATCCGCACCGGCGTCGAGGTCACCGCCCGGCCGGTCGCCGGCGACTGGCTGGCCGACCCGGAGCACTGGCGGGCCCTCGGCGCCCGGCTGGTCGAGGAGGTCGCCCGGCACGCCCGGGAGCACCCGCTGGAGCCGGGCGCCCCCGTCGAGCTGCTGCGCCAGCGCCTCGACCTGCCCGAGCGGGCGCTGGTCGAGGCGCTGGTCCGGCCGCCGCTGCGGCTGCGCGCCGGCCGGATCACCGCGTCGGCGGCCGACGCGCTGCCGGAACCGGTGGCCCGGGCCGTGGCCCGGGTCCGCGCCGAGTACGCCGACCGCCCGTTCCGGGCCCCCGAGGCCGAGCGCCTCGCCGACCTGGGACTGGGTCCCCGGGAGATCGGCGCGGCCGTACGCGCGGGGGCGCTGCTGCGGCTGGCCGAGAACGTGGTGCTGCTGCCCGGCGCGGCCGACGACGCCGTGCGGGTGCTGGCCGGGCTGCCCCAGCCGTTCACCCTCAGCGCCGCCCGGCGGGCGCTGGACACCACCCGCCGGGTCGCGGTGCCGCTGCTGGAGCTGCTGGACCGCCGCGGCGTGACCCGGCGGCTGCCCAACGACGCGCGGGTCGTGGTCACGGCCGGGTCCTGAAGCCGCCCCGGCGGGGCGGACGGTCGCCTAGCGTGACGCCATGGACCCTTCCGCGGTCTGGCGGGACAGGCAGCACAAGTGGCGGATCGAGGCGTACCGGGCGCCGGACCTGCGCTTCGCGGTCTTCGCGACCAACGGCACCACCGAGTCCGCGCCGCTGTGGCTGTTCGGGATGTCGGCGCTGGCCCGGTGGCTGATGACGCACAAGATCTCCCTCGACGACCTGGAGGTCGACTGACATGGGGGCGCAGCTCGGTCAGCTCGCGCTGGTGGCGGTGCTGGTGCTGGTCAACGCCGCCCTGTCGGGCAGCGAGATGGCGCTGGTGACGCTGCGCGAGGGGCAGGTGCGGCAGTTGGGCCGGCGCAGCGGCTCGGGGGAGCGGCTGGCCCGGCTGGTGCGCGACCCCAACCGGTACCTGGCGACCATCCAGCTC
This sequence comes from Micromonospora sp. CPCC 205546, assembly GCF_036902715.1. NCBI lineage: Bacteria > Bacillati > Actinomycetota > Actinomycetes > Micromonosporales > Micromonosporaceae > Micromonospora > Micromonospora sp. CPCC 205546. The sequence goes on along the minus strand of NZ_JBAKHL010000047.1, from coordinate 47,917 downwards.
GGCATCACCCTCGCCGGCTTCCTCGCCTCCGCCGCCGCCGCGGTCTCCCTGGCCGAGCCGCTGGTCGGACCGCTGAGCTTCCTCGGCGGGGCCGCGCGCGGCGCCGCGATCGTCCTGGTCACCGTCCTGCTGACCTTCGTCACGCTGGTCGTCGGCGAGTTGGCCCCCAAGCGGCTGGCGATGCAGCGCGCGGAGCGCTGGGGGCTGGTCAGCGCCGGCCCGCTGGACCTGCTGGCCCGGCTGTCCCGGCCGGCGGTCTGGCTGCTCAGCAGGGCCACCGACGGGGTCGTCCGGCTCGCCGGCGGGGATCCCCGGGCCAGTCGCACGGAGATGACCGAGGACGAGCTGCGGGAGATGCTGGTCAGCCAGCGGGGACTGTCCGCGCAGCAGCGGGAGATCCTCACCGGCGCGTTCGACATCGCCGGGAGGACGCTGCGGGAGATCCTGGTGCCCCGGCTGGACGTGACGGTGCTCCCCACGACACTGCCCGCCGCCGACGGGCTGCGCCGGCTCGCCGCCTCGGGGCGCTCCCGAGCCCCGGTCGTCGGCCCGGGTGGGCTCGACGAGGTGTGCGGCGTGGTGCACATCCGCGAACTCGTCGGGGCGGACGCGGCGACGGTCGCCGACCGGGCCCGCCCGCCGCTGCTGCTGCCGGGCACCCTGCCCGTCTCCGACGCGCTGCGTGAGCTGCGGCTGTGTCACCAGCAGCTCGCCCTCGTCGTCGACGAGCACGGCGGCGTCGACGGCATCGTGACCATGGAGGACCTGCTGGAGGAGGTCGTCGGGGAGCTGTACGACGAGACCGACCGGGACGTGACCGGGGTGACCCGGGAACCGGACGGCTCGCTGCTGGTGCCCGGGGACTTCCCGCTGCACGACCTGGCCGACGTCGGGGTGCGCCTGCACTTCCGGCCGTCGCGGGAGTACACGACGGTGGCCGGGCTGGTGCTGGCCGGGCTGGGGCGCCTGCCGACGGCTCCCGGGGAGACCGTGCACCTGCCGGGGCTGACCGTCGAGGTGGTGGAGGTCGCCGGCCGGGTGATCCGACGCGTCCGGCTGCGCGGCTTCTCCACCGGCCCCTGAACCGACAGACACCCCGCCGGATGGAAACGGACGAAACGGCTGCGCACCAGGCGTGCCGGGTCATAGCTTCCGGTACGTGAAGGACCGAGGGATGCGGACGTTCGTCACCGTGCTGGCCGGGCTCGCGGTGATCTACTTCGGCACCACCGGCCGCAGCGAGGAGGACGGCCGCGGGGTCTCCGGTGGGCTCGTCGTGCTCGCGCTGCTGGCGGCGTTGCTGGTGTGGCACCTGACGAAGCCGGGCGACAAGACGGTGAAGTAGGTTCTCACGCGGCGGCGGCCCGGGTGACCTCGCCCGCGGACTCCTCGCCGAGGGCCACCCGCACCAGCGCGGAGGCGAGCCGGCCGAAGTCGGCCGGGTCGACCAGCCCGGCCAGCCTGTCCACCGAGCCGGGCAGGCCGAGGCGTTCCGCGCCGGCCAGGGCCCGCCGGTCGGCGTACGGGCGCAGGTCCGGCCACACCACCTGCGCCTCGCGCAGGAAGATGTCCGCGCCGGTGGGGCCGATGCCGGGGAACTGCGTCAGCAGCCGGCGCAGCCCGGCCGGCTCGCCGCCGCCGTCGCGGTGCAGCCGGCGCAGGTCGCCGCGCCAGCGGTCCAGGCACAGGCGGGCCCCCGTGCCGAGCATCGTCGAGGTCCGCTCGTCGTAGCGGCGGTAGTGGCCCCGGCCCAGCGCGTCGACCCGCGCCTGCCAGCTCGCCGCCTCCATCGCCTGCGGGGTCCGGCAGCCGGCCGCGAACAGCTCCCGGGCGGCCGCCACGGCGACCCGGGCCCGGATCCGGGTGCTCAGCAGCGTGGCGAGCACCAGCAGCTGGTAGAGCGGGGCGGGCCGGTCGGCGAGCGTGATGCCCGCCTCCTCGGCGTACGTGCGGCCCCGCCGCTCCAGCAGGACCCGCGCCACCTTCCGGTCGTCGCCCATCCTCCGGGTGTACCCGTCCAGCGCGCGGCCACCCCTGCGACCGTCCGCCCCGGCGGGTATGCCGCTGGGGCGGACGGGTAACCGACGTGGGACACGGTCGAACCCCGGAAGGAGAGACCCGTGGTGAATCCGCAGCAGGAGGAGTTCCGCCGCAACAACAAGGGTGCCACCAGCCAGGACAGCAAGGGCCCCAACCCCGCCGGGCACCCGCGTAACCGTGGTTCGTCGCGCGGCGACGAGGGACGCCCGGTGCCCCGTGGGCAGGTGTCGCCGTACGGCCCGGCCACCGAGCCGGTCGCCGACGACGAGAGCGCCCGGGGCTAGCAGCCTCGGCCCGAGACGGGCGGCCGCAGCCGGTTCCAGGTGGCTGCGGCCGCCACGCCGTACGCGAGGTGGGGCACCAGGTCGGCCAGCCAGTCCGACCGGCGCCAGGTGCGCGGATCGGTCACCCCCAGCACGGTCATCGACCCGTCGGACATCGTCATCACGGCGCCGCCGAGCACCCCGGCGGCCAGCGGCAGCGGCATCCGGCGGCCCCGGGTGAGCAGGGCGTACCCGACGCCCGCCGCCACGCCGATCCCGTAGCCGAGCAGGGGCCCGAGGCCCGAGCGGCGGTTCGCCGCCCGGTCCTCGGGCCCCAGGTCCACGTGCGCCACCTCGGCCACCCGCCCGGCGCTCTCCTCGGGGGTGCTGCTCGCCGGCCGCGCCCGCAGCACCATGTCGAGGTAGCTGACCACGTTCAGGGCGGTGCTGCCGACCGCGCCGGCGATCGCCCCGTCGGCCAGGTTCGTCGCCCTCACTTCGGGTCGCCCGGTTCGCGCTCGCCCTTGGGGCCGTAGACCCGATCGCCGCGCACGACCCCCCGCTGCCCCCGGTCGGACTGCAGGATCCGGTTGGCCACGTCGTTGGCCTTGTCGTCCGGCACCCGCCGTCCCGAATCGTCGATCGCGTTCCGGATGCGCGCCCGCTGCTTGTCGTACGCGTTGCTGCCCGGCCGTGGTCCTGGCATCACTGCCTCCTCCGGTCGTCGTCGCCGTTGGCGTACCGCGCTCGTCTACCCGCCTGCGCGGGGACCAACCCCGCGACCGGTTCGCCGCACGGTCGCCGTGCGCCGGGGTGGCGGGGCCGGCTGGTCGGCCGACGGTTGCCGCTACTGTCCGTCGGTCGTCTCGACGCGGGCGATGAGCTGCTTGAGTCGCGCGATCTCGTTGGCGAGCGCGGTGGTGCCGGCGGCGGTGAGGGTGATCCAGGTGCGGCCGCGCCGGCCCTCGTAGCCCTTCTCGACCTCGATCAGGCCGGCCGATTCCAGCACGCTGAGGTGCTTGGAGAGGTTGCCGGCGGTCAGTTCGAGGTGGGTGCGAAGGTAGCCGAACTCGACCCGGTGGGCCTCGTGCGCGATGGTAAGGATGCCCAGCCGTGCCCGCTGGTGCACCACCTCGTCCAGCCCGGTGACCGGATGCCCGGCGGCCGGTTCCGGGGTGCCGGGCGCGGCTGTCACCGCTGCCGCCTGCGGGCCGCCGTGAAGAACCCGACCGCGCCGAGCAGCAGCACCGCGCCGCTGATGGCTTGCGGCACCGCGAATCGGGCCTGGAGCCCCCAGCCTGCCAGTCCCCAGCCCTCGTTCATCGGCAGCACCAGCAGCACCAGGGCCAGGTAGGCGACGGTGAACAGCAGCAGCCCGATGTTGCGCTCGATCCGGGCCAGCACCACCAGCGCGACACCGATCATGCTCCAGGGGGAGACCAGCCGGTCCAGCACCAGCCACCAGTACGAGAGTTGCTGCATCGACTCCGGGTGGCTCGGAAAGTACAGGGACGCGGCTACCCACGCGGCGGTGAACACGACGGTCGTCGCGGCGCCGGCGATCACGTACGGCAACACCCGGGCACCCAGCCCGCGTGCCCGGGCAGCCCGCACATAGGAGACGGCGATCGCCGCGTAGGCGAGCAGGAGCGCCGGCGGCCAGTAGTACAGCACGCCCCGCCGGGCGAATTCGCAGCTGGTGTCGGGGTGACAGCGCACCGTCATGCCGAGCCAGTCGAACGGGATCCCGACGAACGTCACTCCGGCCAGCACGAGCAGCGCGACCCAGGTCATCCGCTGGTCGAGACGCACCCGGTGCGCCAGGGAGCGAACCTCGGACAGTAGCCGGCGGGGATCGCCGCCGGCGGATAGCGACTCAGCAATCATGCCAATAGGTTTCCACAGCAAACCTGTCGGCGCTAGTGCCAGGTTGGCGCCCGTTCAGCGTGGCGCGCGGATCACCGCGACCGGGCAGTCGGCGTGGTGCAGCAGCGACTGGCTCACCGAGCCCAGCAGCAGGCCGGTCAGCTCCCCGCGCCCCTGCCGGCCGACCACCAGCAGTTGGGCGCGGCGGGCCGCCTCGGCCAGCACGGTGGTGGGGCGGCCCCGGGTGGTCTCCCGGCTGACCGGCACGTCCGGCCACCGCTGCGTCAGCCCGGCCATCGTCTCGGCCACGACCCGCTCCTCCTCGGAGCGCAGTTCGGTGTCGTCGTACACCAGCGGTCGCATGTCGCCCGGGCCGGTGGAGGTCGGGTGACGGTAGGCGTGCAACGCGACCAGCGCGGCGCCGCGTACCGACGCCGTCTCGATGGCGAACTCCGCGGCGAGCCGGGACGTCTCGGAGCCGTCCACGCCGACGACGACGGGCCCCTCGGGACGGTCGGTGCCGCGGGCCACCAGCACCGGACAGTCGGCGTACGCGGCGACCTGCACCGCCACGGACCCGACCACCAGGGCGGAGAAGCCGCCGAGCCCCCGGTCGCCGAGCACGATCATCGCGGCGGTCGGCGACTCGCCGAGCAGCACCGCGGCGGCCTCGCCGTCGATGATCTCGCCGGAGACCGGCAGTCCGGGCACCGTCGCCTCGGCCTCGTCCGCCGCGGCGGCGACGATCTGTTCGGCCTGGTGTCGCAGACCGGCGCCGGGTGGGCCGGCGGCGGGGGCGTCGACCGGGACGCGCAGCAGGGGCCAGATGAAGCCGTGCACGATCCGCAGCGGCCGGAGTCGGCGGGCCGCCTCGACGGCGGCGAGCCGCACGGCGCGCAGGGCCGACTCCGAGCCGTCCACGCCGACGACCACCGCCGCGCCGTTCGCCGAGTTCACCGCCCACCTCCCGCTGCTTCCCGGCCAGTATCGCGGCCCGGCGCCTGTCGGCGTGCCGATACCGCGCAGGCCGACCGGTGGGTACGCTGTGCACGCCCACCGGGGAGGGAGCGTCGTCGATGGTTGAGCCGGACCAGCCGAGCACCGCACGAATGATCGATTTCTGGCTCGGCGGGGAGCACCACTACCCGGTCGACGTGGCGACCGCGCGCGCCTTCGAGCAGGCGTACGGGCCCTGCGCGCCGGTCTTCCGCGAGCTGCGCGCCTTCCTCGGGCGGTCGGTGCGGGCGATGGTCGCGCGGGGGGTGGACAGCTTCCTCGTCTTCGGCGCCGGCGTGCCCACGATGGGCAACGTGCACGAGGTCGCCCCGGAGGCCACCGTGCTCTACACCGACGTCGACCCGGTGACCATCCGCCTCGGCCAGCGCCTGCTGGCCGACAGCGACCGGGCCGGCTACGGCTACGGCGACGCCACCGACGTCGGCACGGTCGACCGCGCCCAGCTGCACCGGTTCGTGCCGGGCTGGGGAAGGAGGCCGGTCGGCGTGGTCTTCCTCGGCCTGGCCGCCTTCCTGGACGACGAGACGCTGGCCCGCACCCTCGACGAGCTCTACGAGGCGACGGCACCGGACAGCCTGCTCGCCGTCGACTTCGACACCGAGGAGCTGGCCGCCCACCCGGAGGCACTCGCGATGATGGGTCCGGCGTTCCGGATGCGTCCGCCGGCCGCGTTCGGGCCGCTGCTCGGCCGCTGGACGCCCACCGAGGACGGCATCGTGCCGATCGCCCGGTGGCGACCGGACGGCCCGCCGGCGCAGGTGCCGGACGCCTTCCACGGCGGGATCGCAGTCCGCTCGCCGGGCTGACCCGGCCGCCCGTCGCAGCACAGCAGCGCCGGCGCCGCCCGAGGCGACGGCGCTGCGCCGCGCCGTGCGTACGCCCGGTGTGCCGGATGGCTCGCCCCGGCTGTCATGCCCGCCCGCCCGGAGGACGGGGGAGGGGCCTCCGTATGATGCTTGCCCTACGGCAAGTTTCCGGAAGGAAGATCATGTTGGAGGCACCGGGGCGGGTCTCGCGTGCGCTTCGCGCGGCCCCGCCCGACCGGGTGGTGGAGGCGGCGGACGGGGCGATCCGGTCCGCTCTCGGCGCCTCGCGCACGGACGTGTTCCTCGCCGACTACCGGATCACCGGGCTCTGGCCGGTGCTGGACACGAACCTCACCGACGGTGGCCTGCTGGCCTGCCACACCGTGGCACAGCGCTGTTTCAGCAGCCAGCAGCCGGTCGTCGACGCCGACGACGAGGGTCGGTGCCGGCTCTACCTGCCGCTGTCGGTGTGGGGGGAGCGGCTGGGCGTGCTCCTGGTCGAGCTGCCCGGCCCGCTCGACGCGGGCGTCGTCGAACGGGCCGCGGACATCGCCGGCGAGCTTGCCGTCGTGCTGCGTGCGGCGGACCGCGAGACCGACCGCTACCGCCGGCTCCGCCGGCGTGAGCGGCTGAGCATGGCCGCGGAGATGCAGTGGGAGTTGCTGCCGGGACGCGGGGTGAGCCACGCGGCGTTCGAGCTCGCCGGCCAGCTGGAGCCGGCGTACACGGTCGGGGGAGACCACTTCGACTGGTCCGTGGACGACGACCGGCTCGCCGTGACCGTCCTCAACGGCGCCGGCATCGGGCTGGCGGCGGCGCTGCTGACCGCCGTCACCGTGAACGCCCTGCGCAACGCGCGGCGCTCCGAGGGCAGCCTCGCCGAGCAGGCCGAGCTGGCCTCCGACACGGTCTACTACCAGCACCGTGGTCGCCGGTACGTGGCCACGCTGCTGCTCGAACTCGACACCGTCACCGGCCGGGTGCGGGCGGTGGACGCCGGCTCCCCGCACCTGCTGCGGCTGCGCGGGGGCACGGTGACGCCCATCCGCCTCGAGCAGCAACTGCCGCTGGGCATGTTCGCCGACGCCCGCTACGACATCCAGGAGTTCGATCTGGAACCGGGGGACCGGCTCTTCGTCGTCAGCGACGGGGTGTGGGCCGCCGACCCCGGCGGCCGCGGGGCGTACGGGGAGCGGGCGATGGCGCGGGCGATGCGGTCCACTCGGTTGCAACCACCGGCGGAGGCTGTTGGTACGGTGATGCGCGAACTGCACGCCTGGCACGCGGACGCCGACCTGCGTGACGACGCAGTGGTCGTCTGCCTGGACTGGCGTGGGCCCGTCGGGCGGGCGGACGGGTGAGAGCCGTCGTCGCGACGGCGGAGCACGAGCGGGACGATCGCAGGGGACACCTGGTGGAGCGACCTCCGAATCTCGCCGCGGCCATCGACGCCGCCGCGCAGGCGCTCGTCGGTGTGCTCGACTCGGCGGCGTCGCGGCACCAGATGGCCGTCTCCCCGACACAGCTGCGTGTGCTGTCGTTGATCAGCGGCCGGCCCGAGACCAACGTCAACGGCCTGGCCGAGCTGCTGGACGTCGTGCCGTCCTCGGCGAGCCGGCTCTGTGACCGGCTGGAGGCCACGGGGCTGCTGCGCCGCGTGCCCGACCCCCGCGACCGGCGGGAGGTGCGGCTGGTGCCGACCGCCGCGGCCGAGACGTTGCTGCGCGAGCTGCAGGAGCGCCGGCACCGTGCCGTGCAGGCGGTGCTGGACCGGATGCCCGGCCGGACGCAGCACGAGCTGCTGCTGGCGCTGCTGGCCTTCGAGCGCGCCGCCACCACCGTCCCGGCCGAGGAGGCCGTGGTCCGCACGGCCTGACGGACGGGGCCCCCGTCCCGACCGCCCGCCACCGTCCACTAGTATCCTAGGACGCCTTAGCGGTAGTGACACGTCGCACAGAAGCGCACGGACGCCGCAGCGGCACGGCCGCTGACCCCGGAGGGGGCACCGAGCGCCCGATATAGTGGCAGCGCAATCAGCCGGCCCGTGATCGTCACGATCGCGGGCCGTGTCAGGCGGAGGTCCCGTCCGGGACCGCAGGGGACGCCGGCGGCAAGCCGGCCCGACAGCGCACACGTTCTCCGCGCCGCCCGTCCTCGGCCGGGCGGCGGAGCGTGTCGCGGAGGAGGTTCGGTGTCGCGTCCGCCGGCCGGGGAAGAGCGCCCGGGGACCACCGCCGGCACGAGCGGGTCGCCCGTGGGCGACCGGGTCCTCACGCTGCCGAACGTCATCAGTTTCGTCCGGTTGCTCGGCGTGCCGCTCTTCCTCTACCTGCTGCTCGTCGCGCACGCCGACGTGGCCGCCGTCGTGGTGCTGGCCATCGGCGGCACCACGGACTGGGTCGACGGCTGGGTGGCCCGCCGGATGCGTCAGGTGAGCCGGCTGGGGGAGCTGCTCGACCCGCTCGCCGACCGGCTCTACATCCTCGCCACCCTGCTGGCGTTCACGGCGCGGGACGTGGTGCCCTGGCAGTTCACGGCGGCGCTGCTGGCCCGGGAACTGCTGCTGCTCGGTTCGCTGGCCGTGCTGCGTCGGCACGGGTACGGTCCGCCGCCGGTGCACTACGTGGGCAAGACCGCGACCTTCCTGTTGCTGGCGGCGTTCCCGGTCCTGCTGATCGCCTCGGCGGTGCCGGACGCGGCGACCGTGGCGGGGGCGGTCGGCTGGGGCCTGGCGTGGTGGGGGCTGGTGCTCTACTGGGTCGCCGGCGCGCTCTACGTCGTGCAGGCCGGCCGGCTGGTCAGGGCCGTACGGGCCGGGGGAGTGCCGGCATGACGGGTACGCCGGGCGACGGCCGGGGACGCCCCGACCGGGTGTACGCCCCGGACTTCCTCACCGAACTGTTCCGCAATCCCCTGGACCCGGGGTACGCCGACGCGGCGGCCCGACGTCGGGAGCGGCAGTCGCCGCCGCCGGGGTGGCGGCGCTGGTCGGCGCGCTCGGTGAGCCTCGTGGTGGTGCTGCTGCTGGGTTTCCTGTTCGCGGTGGCGTACCGGCAGACGTTGGAGGCGGAGCCGGGGCGTAGTCAGGCCCGGTCCGGCCTGGTCGAGCAGATCAAGCAGCGGGAGACCGAGACCGACCGGCTGTCGGTGCGCGCCGACGAGCTGCGGGCGGAGGTGACGCGGCAGCGGGCGGCGGCGCTGGGCGGCTCGGAGGCGGCGCGGCTGCACAACCTGGAGGCGGGCACCGGCCTGGGGCGGGTGCGCGGGGACGGTGTCGTGGTGCGCCTGGCGGACGCTCCGCAGAACCCGGACGCGGTGACCGGCGCGGACGTGGGGCCGTCGCGGGTCATCTACAGCGACCTGCAGGGTGTCGCGAACGACCTGTGGGCGGCGGGGGCGGAGGCGATCGCCATCAACGGCCAACGGTTGACGGCCATGTCGACGATCCGATCGGCGGGGCAGGCGATCCTGGTGGACTTCCGGCCGGTGACCGGGCCGTACGAGGTGTCGGCGATCGGTCCGGGGTCGATGCGGGAGCGCTTCGAGGACAGTCGTAGCGCGCTGACGATGCGCAAGGTGGCCGAGGACACCGGGTTGTCGTTCGGGGTGCGGGAGGCTGACGACCTCACCCTGCCGGCGGCTCCGGACCCGCGGCTACGCTACGCGCAGCCCTCGGTGAGCCCGTCGCCGTCGCCGTCGGGGGCTGACCGTTCCGTCAGTCCCGGGCCGACCGGCTCGAGGACGTCTCCCAGCCCCTCCGGAGGTGGTCGATGATCGCGGTGCTGGCGTTGCTCGCCGGTGTGGTCCTCGGGGTGTGGCTCGACCCCACGGTGCCCACGGCGTTGCAGCCGTACCTGCCGATCGCGGTGGTGGCCGCGCTGGACGCGGTGTTCGGCGGGGTGCGGGCGAAGCTCGACCGGATCTTCGACGACAAGCAGTTCGTGGTGTCGTTCATCTCGAACGTGCTGGTCGCTGCTCTGATCGTGTATCTGGGTGACCAGTTGGGGGTGGGCGGTCAGCTCTCCACCGGCGTGGTGGTGGTGCTGGGGGTGCGGATCTTCGGAAACGTGGCGGCGATCCGTCGGCACCTGTTCCGGGCGTAGGTTGGGTGGCGATGAGCAGCGACGAGCACACGGAGACGGGGACGGGTTGGCCGCAGCCGGCGGGCCCGGGGCGGCCGTCGGGGCCGGCGGGGGAGCCTGATCCGCGGCCGGAGGCGCCGGATCCGGACGAGCTGAGCCCGTTGGCGCCGCAGCGGTCCGCGCCGCCGGTGGGGCCGCCGGTGCGGGAGCCTTCCGTGCAGGAGCCCGACGACGGCGCGACGGTGGATCTGAGCCAGGCCGCCGCCGGTGGGGAAGCGGCCGCCGGTGGGGCTGGCGAGCGGCCGGTGGCTGCCGGGCCGGCGCCGCGGCGGCGGGTGACGTCGGCCGGGGTGATGATCGCGGCACTGCTGGCGTTGTTGGGGTTCACGTTGGTGGTGCAGCTCAAGACGACGTCGACGGATCCGACGGTGGCGGCGACGCGCCAGGAGGATCTGGTGCGGATCCTGTACGACCTGAATTCGCGGGAGGTCCGGCTGCGGCAGGACATCGCGACGTTGGAGGAGAGCCAGCGGCAGTTGCGGTCGGGTCAGCAGGGGCGGCAGGCGGCGTTGGAGGAGGCGACGCGGCGGGCCGACGAGCTGGGCATCCTGGCGGGGACGTTGCCGGCGACGGGGCCGGGTCTGGCGGTGCGGTTCGAGGCGGGTGAGAAGTCGATCTCGGCGTCGCGGGTGTTGGACGCGGTGCAGGAGCTGCGGGGCGCGGGGGCGGAGGCGATGCAGATCTCCGGTGGTGACCGGGCGACGGTGCGGATCATCGCGTCGACGTTCTTCCTGGACGGGGAGGGCGGGTCGTTGGTGGTGGACGGGCGTCGGTTGACGGGTCCGTTCACGATCACGGTGATCGGTGATCCGGCGACGATGCGTACGGCCCTGAACATTCCCGGCGGGGTGGTGGCGTCGGTGACGGGTGACGGCGGTAAGTTGATCGTCGAGGATCGTGAGGCTGCCGAGGTTTCGGCGCTGCACGCGCCGATCAAGCTGGAACACGCTCGTCCGGTCTCCTGACCGGTGCGGGCCGCACCGGGTCTCCGGTGCGCCGATGGATGAAGGACGCGTCTGGTGATTCCTGAGGATCTGCGGTTTACCGCCGAGCACGAGTGGGTGGCGGGTGTCGACGGCGGCACTGTCCGGGTGGGCATCACGCACTTCGCGCAGGACGCCCTGGGCGACATCGTGTATGTCCAGCTGCCCGAGGCCGGTGCGGTGGTGGCGGCTGGTGAGTCGTTGGGTGAGATCGAGTCGACGAAGAGCGTGTCGGAGATCTACGCCCCGCTCAGCGGTACGGTCGCGGCGCGCAACGAGGCGCTCGGCGACACCCCTGAGGTGATCAACACTGATCCGTACGGTGCGGGTTGGTTGTTGGAGATCACCCCGGACGATCCGGCGGCGGTCGACGGCCTGTTGTCCGCGGACGCGTATCGTGAGCTCACCGAGAGCTGAGTGCGTCCCCTCCGGGTGTCGCGGTGTTCCGCGCGTCCGGTTGCCCTGCATTTCGGCGCTGGCTAGGCTCGCCCAGTCGACCGAGAACCAATAGTTCAGCGTTGCGGAATTGCCTTTCCGGGCACGGGGAGCCAGCCGCCGGGTGTGGTAGTGCCCGGCGGCCAGACCCGCCATTACCCGACGCCGACCGAACAGATCCGTGAGGTGGTCCCATGACGCGCCCAGACGACGAGTTCCCCCCACTCGACGTCACTTCGACGCTCAATCTCGGTTCGCTCGACGAAGTGCTGGAAGGGCCGGACACCGATGTGGTGCCGAGCCGGATGTCCGGTTCGTTGCCGCCGGGTATGGCGCTGCTGGTGGTTCGCCGGGGTCCGAACGCGGGTGCCCGGTTCCTGTTGGATCACGATGTGACGACCAGCGGTCGTCACCCGGACAGTGACATCTTCCTCGACGACGTGACGGTGTCGCGCCGGCACGCCGAGTTCCACCGGGACGGTGGGACGTTCACGGTGCGGGACGTGGGGAGCCTGAACGGCACGTACGTGAACCGGGAGCGGGTCGAGGCGGCCACGTTGAGCAATGGTGACGAGGTGCAGATCGGTAAGTTCCGGGTGGTGTTCATCGCCGGTCCGCGTCCCGAGGAGGGGGCCGGCCGGGGGTGAACGAGCCTGCGGCCTCCACGCCGCCCGAGGCGGCCCGTGCCCGCCCGCTGATGAGCATCGGCGAGGTGCTGGGTCAGTTGCGGGTCGATTTTCCGGACGTGACCATCTCGAAGCTGCGGTTCCTCGAGGCCGAGGGCCTGGTGGAGCCGCAGCGGACGGCGGCGGGTTACCGGAAGTACAGCTGGGACGATGTGGCGCGCCTGCGGTTCGTGTTGACGGCGCAGCGGGACCATTATCTGCCTTTGCGGGTCATCCGGGATCAGTTGGCGCAGTGGGACGCGTCCGGGGAGTCGCCGGGCTGGCAGCGGCCGACGTTGGTGGCGGTGGGTCCGGACGGTGAGGTTCCGGGGCGGGTGCCGCAGGAGCCGGCCGGGTCGCCGCAGGTGCGGCTCGGCCGGTCGGATCTGGTGGCACACAGCGGGATCGACGAGTCGACGCTGGGCGAGTTGGAGCGTCTCGGTGTGGTGGTGTCGGATCCGCCGGGCTGGTACGACGACGACGCGTTGATCATCGCGCGGGCGGTGGCGGGTCTGGCGGCGTACGGGTTGGAGCCGCGGCATCTGCGGGCGTTCCGGACGGCAGCGGATCGGGAGTCCGGTCTGTTCGCGCAGTTGGTGGCGCCGTTGGCGCGGCAGAGTGATCCGGCGGCGCGGGCGCGGGCGGCGGAGACGGCGCGGGAGTTGGTGGCGCTGTCGCAGCAGTTGCACGCGGCGTTGGTGCGGGTGGGGTTGCGGTCGGCGTTGGGCCGGTGATCCGGCGGGTGCCGTGCGGAAAGATCTTCCCCGGGAAGCGTGTCGTAGGCTTGCCGGGGTAACCCCTTTCTGGCGCGGGCGTGGTGCAGGTAGCGCGTGGGACGGCCGTGTCGCGGTCCGTGTACCGTGCAGGGAAGGGCGCGGTGCGGCGTAGGTGACAACGACACGGAGGCGGCGGTGCGCGAGCTGAGCGTGGTCGGAGTTCGGGTGGAGCTGCCGGGCAACCAGCCGATCGTCCTGCTCAGGGAGGTCGAGGGGGACCGTTACCTGCCGATCTGGATCGGTGCGGTCGAGGCGACGGCGATCGCCTATGAGCAGCAGGGGGTCAAGCCGGCCCGGCCGCTGACCCATGATCTTCTGCGGGACGTGTTGACGGCGTTGAAGGCGCCGTTGCGGGCGGTGGAGATCACCGAGTTGAAGGAGAACGTCTTCTACGCCGATCTGTTGCTCGGTGACGGGGTGCGGGTGTCGGCCCGGCCGAGTGATTCCATCGCGTTGGCGTTGCGGGTGGGTGCGCCGATTCGTTGTGCGGAGGAGGTCCTCAGCGAGGCGGGGATCGTGATCCCGGACGAGCAGGAGGACGAGGTGGAGAAGTTCCGCGAGTTCCTGGACCAGGTGCGTCCGGAGGACTTCGCCGGCTGACTTCGGCCTTCGGTGGGCGTCACGTCGGGTGACGCTCTGCGGTGATGGATGATCTTCGTTGTCGTGTCGCGGCGTGTCGCGGCATCTCCTGCGGGGCAATTCTTCAAGGCGGCTATAGGGTTGCCGTGTCGAGGGGTGCACATGTCCCGGGAGCGACGTGTCACCGCACTGGCGGGGGAGGTTGTCCGGATGCACGAGCCGCGAGATCCCGATCCGGGTACGAAGCTGGACGAGCCGGGTGTGGCGCCGCCGGGTTGGGCGACCGAGGGTGACGGTGCCGTGGGGTACCGGGGCGTGACGGCCTGCCACGCGGTGGGGATCAGCTATCGCCAGTTGGACTACTGGGCCCGTACGGGGTTGGTGGTGCCGAGTGTGCGCGACGCGTCGGGTTCGGGCACGCAGCGGTTGTATTCGTTCCGGGACCTGGTGGTCCTGAAGGTGGTGAAGCGGCTGCTGGACGCCGGGGTGTCGTTGCAGAACATCCGTAAGGCGATCGAGGCGCTGCGCTCCCGCGGGGTGGAGGATCTGGCGGGCATCACGTTGATCTCCGATGGCACGACCGTGTACGAGTGCCGGTCGCCGGAGGAGGTGGTCGATCTGTTGCAGGGTGGCCAGGGCGTGTTCGGCATCGCGATCGGTGGCGCGTTCAAGGAGATCCAGGGGTCCCTGTCGCATCTGCCGTCGGAGCCGGCGACGTCGGTGGAGCCGCCGGTGGCGGCGGATCCGGTGGGTGACGAGTTGGCGGCACGTCGGGCGCGTCGCCGGGCTGGTTGATCCGTCGGGTCGTCCTCGTGGGGCGGGTCCGGGTGGGCTCCGGTCGCCTGTCGAGCGCCGGGCTCAGCGGCGGTGTGTGGTGTATGCCACACCGCAGACTGTCGCCTTGTTGACACTCTTGCCGATCATGGCAATCCTGTCTGCGTCGTCGTGCCTGTCGGGGCTGCCCCGTGGCGCACGCGTCCGTCGCGCCGGTGCGGGCGCGGGTGTCGGAGCTGTGGCAGACCAATCGTGCTACTCCCGTGGCGTCACCGCCACGGGGGTGGCACGACGTGGCCCGTCGAGGGGGAGGGGGCTGAGGCGTGGATGTCGTGGCGTTGCGTCAGAGTTGGGCCCAGCTCCGTGTGGCGGGGCCGGAGGCGGCGAGGTACTTCTACGCGACGTTGTTCCTGATCGCCCCGGAGACGCGGGCGATGTTCCCGACGAACATGCAATACCAGCAGGACAAGTTGCTGGCGGCGTTGGGGCACATCGTCACGCACGTCGACGACGAGCGGGAGGTGACGGCGTTCGCCCAGCGGCTGGGTGCCGATCATCGGCGGTTCGAGGGCGAGGACCGTCAGGGTCGGCCGGTGCCGTTGTCGGAGGGGCACTACATCCGGGTCGGGCAGGCGTTGCTGGCGACGTTGGAGCGGTTCCTCGGTCCACGGTGGACGCCCCAGCTGCGTGCGGAGTGGGCCGCGGCGTACGAGTTGGTGGCGCGGTTGATGCTCGCCGGGGCGGCGGAGGCGGAGCGGACGTCGCCGCCGTACTGGGAGGCGCAGGTCCTCACGGCGCAGCGGCGGCGGGCGGACGTGTGTGTGTTCACGGTGCGACCGAACTATCTGTGCGAGTACCTGCCGGGGCAGTCGTTGCCGGTGCAGGTGCCGCAGCTGCGCGCGTGGCGCTATCTGTCGCCGGCGAACGCGCCGCGTGCGGACGGGACGATCGAGTTCCACGTGCGGGCGACGGGGCGTTTCTCCACGCACCTGGTGCGCAGGCTGCGTGAGGGTGACCGGGTGCTGCTGGGTGCGCCGGTGGGGACGGCGTTGTCGTCGTACGACCGGTCGCCGGGTTTGTCGTTGCTGCTGGTGGCGGGGGGCACGGGGGTGGCGCCGCTGCGGGCGGTGGTGGAGTCGTTGCGGCAGGGCTCGCAGCGGTCGACGACGCTGGTGGTGGGGGCGAGGACCCCGGACGACCTGTATGACGACGCGGCGCTGCGGGAGTTGGCCTCGGCCGCGTCGGCGCAGCCGTGGCTGCGGTACGTGCCGACGGTGGAGTCGGGCTGGCAGTGGCAGGGGGCGGTGGGTACGGCCGCCGAGACGGCGGTGCGGTGGGGGCCGTGGCCGGACACCGAGGTGCTGGTGTGTGGCAGCCCGGAGATGGTCCGGGCCACGGTGGCGGCGTTGACGGCGTCGGGGGTGCCGCCGCAGCGGATCCTGGTGGAGGGTTACGACCATTCGCTCTATCCCCCGTTGGCGGGCGCGGCTGCCGCCGTAGGGGACGACTTCGGTGGGACGGGTGCGCGATGAGCATCGATCAGGGCGGCCGGGTGGTCGCCGATCCGCAGGGTGAGCTGACCCGGGCGGTGGGTGGGCTGGAGGCGCGCCGGTTCCGGGGCAGCCGGTGGTTGTCCGCCGACGAGGTGGCCGCCCTGGCCCGTTCGGCCGACGAGCGGGTGGCGTTGCTGGGTGGTGAGGTGCAGCGGCTGCGGCGGGAGAACGAGGCCCTGGTGCTGCAGGTGGAGATGCTGCGCCACGGCGCGTTGCCCAGCACCGCCGTGCAGGGCCCGGACCCGATGGTGATCGAGTTGGCGATGCGGGCGCAGGACGAGGCGAACCGGACGATCGGTGAGGCCAGCGCGGAGGGCGCGGAGATCATCGCCGACGCGCGGCGGCAGGCCCACGAGATCATCGCGCAGGCGCAGGAGGTGGCCGGGGGCGTTGCCGGCGTGCCGGGGGCGTCGGGTGAGCAGGTGCGGGGGTTGGAGGAGCGGCACGCGGCGTTGGTGGCGGCGGTGGCGGCGACGCAGCAGCACCTGGGCCGGTGGCAGGCGTACCTGGCGGAGCAGTCGGAGCAGTTGCGCACCGACGCGGCGGCGGCGGGGGCGCTCGGCGCGCAACTGCGTGGTGTGCTGGGCGAGTAGCTCCGTGCCGTAGGGGCGCAGCGCGTGCCGTGCGGTGCCCGGGTGCGTCCGCGGCGTCGGTCGGTCACCGGGGCTTCGCGGGTCGAGGCCGGGCGCGGTCGGCGGGGCGGTGGGGTCAGTGGCGGTCGACGGCGGCGACGGCGTCGGCGATGGGGGTGTCGCCGCCGATGACTTCCAGGATCGTGCCGGCGCTGTCGGGGTGGTAGAGCAGGGCGACCAGCACCCGGGCGACGTCGGTGCGGGTCACGGGGCCGGCCGGTGCGTGCCGGCCGAGGGTGATCCGCCCGGTGGGTGGGTCGTCGGTGAGGCGGCCGGGACGCAGGATCGTCCAGTCGAGGTCGCGGCCGGTGAGGTCGTCCTCGGCGGCCTTCTTCGCCCGCAGGTACGCGGCGAACACCTCGTCGGTGCCGGCGGGTGGTTCGTTCTCGACGCCCATGGACGACACCAGCAGGTAGCGGCGGACGTCGGCGCGTTGCGCGGCGTCGGCGAGCAGGACGGCGGCGGCCCGGTCGACGGTGTCCTTGCGGTCGGCGCCGCTGCCGGGGCCGGCCCCGGCGGCGAAGACGACGGCGTCGGCGCCGCGCAGGTGCCCGGCGAGTTCGTCGACGCCGACGTGTTCGAGGTCGGCGACGACGGGGTGGGCGCCGGCGGCGCGCAGCGCGGCGGCGTGCCCGGGGTTGCGGATCAGACCCAGGGCGGTGTCGCCGCGGCCGGCGAGTTCGCGGTGGGCCAGTTGGGCGATCTTGCCGTGTCCTCCGGCGATGACGACGCGCATACCTGCCAACCTAGCCGCCGTGCGGGTGCGGCGCGGCCGGTCCGCGGGGACCGTCGCGGGGACGCGGGCGCGGGCGGTTCGCCGTGGGCGGATGCCTGAGGCAGCATGGACGGGTGACGGAGACGGTCGACGCGCTGGCCGCCCTGGTGGCCGGCGGTGGTGTCGTGGTGTTGAGCGGGGCGGGCCTGTCCACGGAGTCGGGTATCCCGGACTACCGGGGGCCCAGTGGCGCGGCGCGGCGGCACACCCCGATGACGTACCAGGTGTTCACGCGCGACGCGCAGGCGCGGCGGCGGTACTGGGCGCGTAGTCATCTGGGGTGGCGGGTGATCGCGCGGGCGGTGCCGAACGAGGGGCACCGGGCGGTGGCGCGGCTGCAAAGCGCCGGGCTGGTCGACGGGATCATCACGCAGAACGTGGACGGGCTGCACTCGGCGGCGGGCAGCACGGGGGTGGTGGAGCTGCACGGCCGCCTCGACGAGGTGGTGTGCCTGGGCTGCGGCAACCAGACGTCGCGGGAGGAGTTGGACCGGCGGTTGCGGGAGGCCAATCCGGGTTTCGACGCGCGGGTGGCGGCCGTCAACCCGGACGGTGACGTGGATCTCGCCGACGACGAGGTGGCCGGGTTCCGCACGGTCGACTGCACGTTCTGTCGGGGCGGCATGTTGAAGCCGGACGTGGTGTTCTTCGGTGAGACGGTGCCGGCGGCGCGGGTGGCCCGCTGTTTCGACCTGGTGGCGCGGGCGCGGTTGCTGCTGGTGCTGGGGTCGTCGTTGACGGTGATGTCGGGTCGCCGGTTCGTGCTGCGCGCGGCGAAGCTGGGCGTTGCGGTGGTGATCGTCAACCAGGGGCCGACGCGGGGTGACGGGTATGCGACGGTGACCGTCGACGCCCCGTTGGGCCGGCTGCTGCCGGCGTTGGCCGACCGGGCGACCGGCGGTGTGGCGCCGGCGGGTCTGACGGGCGTCGGCGGGTAGCGGCCCGCCCGGCGCGGGGGTGGGACCCCCCAGCGGACCATCGGGCGCTGGTAGCGTTGACCATGCCGGTAGCACCCACGTGGGAGAGACCGCCCAGCAGCGTTCGGGGCGGCGCCGAAGGGGCAAATCCTCCCCGGAACCTCTCAGGCAAAAGGACCTCGTGGGCAGGCACTGTGGAGCGCCTCGCGGGCGCGACAGAGGGGGAGGCCGACCTGTCGACCTTGCCCCCGGGGAGCGCCGCCCATGACCGCAGAGCAGTTCGCCGCCCGCCACATCGGCCCTGATCCCGACGACGAGCGTCGGATGCTGGAGACCGTCGGCTACGGCTCGATCGACGAGCTGATGGACGCGGCGATCCCCGAGGTGATCCGGTGGCACGGCACCCTGGACCTGCCGGAGCCGGCCAGCGAGCACGACGCCCTGGCCGAGTTGCGGGCCCTGGCGGCCCGTAACACCGTGGCGGTGTCGATGATCGGTCTGGGCTACCACGGCACGCACACCCCGGCGGTGATCCGCCGCAACGTGCTGGAGGACCCGGCCTGGTACACGGCGTACACGCCGTACCAGCCGGAGATCAGCCAGGGGCGGCTGGAGGCGTTGCTGAACTTCCAGACGATGGTCACCGACCTGACGGGGCTGGCCACCGCGAACGCGTCGATGCTCGACGAGGGCACCGCGGCGGCGGAGGCGATGACCCTCGCCCGCCGGGCGTCGAAGAGCAGGAGCGCGGTGTACGTGGTCGACGCCGACACCCTGCCGCAGACCATCGCGGTGATCTCCAGTCGGGCCGAGCCGCTCGGCATCGAGGTGCGGATCGTCGACACCGGGCGCGACGAGTTGCCGGCGGAGTTCTTCGGCCTGCACCTGCAGTACCCGGGGGCGTCGGGGGCGGTGCGCGACCAGGCGGGCCTGGTCGAGGCGGCGCACGCCGTGGGGGCGTTGGTGACCGTGGCGGCGGACCTGCTGGCGTTGACGCTGCTGCGTGCGCCGGGGGAGATCGGCGTGGACATCGCCGCCGGCACCACCCAGCGTTTCGGTGTGCCGATGGGCTTCGGTGGGCCGCACGCCGGCTACCTGGCGGTGCGTTCGGGGCTGGAGCGGATGCTGCCCGGCCGGCTGGTGGGGGTGTCGCGCGACGCGGACGGCAACCCGGCGTACCGGCTGGCGTTGCAGACCCGCGAGCAGCACATCCGGCGGGAGAAGGCGACCAGCAACATCTGCACCGCGCAGGTGCTGCTGGCGGTGATGGCCGGGATGTACGCGGTCTACCACGGCCCGGACGGGCTGCGGGAGATCGCCCGGCGTACCCACGGCATGGCGCTGCGGTTGGCGGCGACGCTGCGGGGTGTGGACGGCGTCGAGGTGGTGCACGAGGCGTTCTTCGACACCGTCGTGGTGCGGGTGCCCGGTAACGCGGCGGCGGTCGTGGCGGACGCGGCGGCGCGGGGG
Organism: Micromonospora sp. CPCC 205546; assembly: GCF_036902715.1. Taxonomy (NCBI): domain Bacteria; kingdom Bacillati; phylum Actinomycetota; class Actinomycetes; order Micromonosporales; family Micromonosporaceae; genus Micromonospora; species Micromonospora sp. CPCC 205546. The sequence continues at coordinate 28,224 of NZ_JBAKHL010000047.1, read as the reverse complement.
GTGAACCTGCGGCTGGTCGACGCCGACCACGTGGGGGTGTCCTGCGACGAGACGACCACCGTGGCGCACCTGCGTACGGTGTGCGAGGCGTTCGGGGTCACGGTGGCCGGGCGGGCCGTGGGTGTGGTGGACGCGCCGGTCGGGGAGGCGTTGCCGGCGGCGCTGGCGCGTACGTCGGAGTTCCTCACCCACGCGGTGTTCCGCAGCCACCACTCGGAGACGGCGATGCTGCGCTACCTGCGGCGGCTGTCGGACTTCGACTACGCCCTGGACCGGGGCATGATTCCGCTGGGGTCGTGCACGATGAAGCTGAACGCCACGACCGAGATGGAGCCGGTGAGCTGGCCGGAGTTCGCCCACATCCACCCGTTGGCGCCGGACGCGCAGACGTCCGGCTACCGGGAGATGATCTCCCAGCTGGAGGGGTGGCTGGCGGAGGTGACCGGCTACGACGCGGTCAGCGTGCAGCCCAACGCCGGTTCGCAGGGCGAGCTGGCGGGCCTGTTGGCGATCCGCGCCTACCACCGGCAGCGGGGCGAGGCGCACCGGGACGTGTGTCTGATCCCGTCGTCGGCGCACGGCACCAACGCGGCCAGCGCGGTGATGGCCGGTATGCGGGTCGTCGTGGTGGGCTGCGACGACGGCGGCAACATCGACCTGGTGGACCTCGACGCGAAGATCGACAAGCATCGGGACGCCCTCGCGGCGATCATGGTGACGTATCCGTCGACGCACGGGGTGTACGAGACGGGCATCGCGTCGCTGTGCGCGAAGGTCCACGACGCCGGTGGGCAGGTGTACGTCGACGGGGCCAACCTCAACGCGCTGGTCGGGTTCGCCAGGCCGGGGAAGTTCGGGGCGGACGTGTCGCACCTGAACCTGCACAAGACGTTCTGCATCCCACACGGCGGCGGCGGCCCGGGGGTGGGTCCGGTGGCGGTGCGCGCGCACCTGGCGCCGTTCCTGCCGGGCGACCCGCTGGGCGCGCACGTGGACGGCCGGCCGGCGATCTCGGCGGCCCGCTACGGGTCGGCGGGGATCCTGCCGATCCCGTGGGCGTACCTGCGGATGATGGGCGCGGCGGGGCTGACCCGCGCCACCGGCGTGGCGGTGCTGGCGGCGAACTACGTGGCGGCGCGGCTGCGCGGGCACTTCCCGGTGCTGTACGCCGGCAACAAGGGCCTGGTGGCGCACGAGTGCATCCTGGACCTGCGGCCGTTGACGAAGGCGACCGGGGTGAGCGTGGACGACGTGGCGAAGCGGTTGATCGACTACGGGTTCCACGCGCCGACGATGTCGTTCCCGGTGGCGGGCACGCTGATGGTGGAGCCGACCGAGAGCGAGGACCTGGCCGAGCTGGACCGGTTCTGCGACGCGATGATCGCCATCCGGGCGGAGATCGACGCGGTGGGGTCGGGGCAGTGGCCGGCCGGCGACAGTCCCCTCGCCAACGCCCCGCACACCGCGGCGATGGTGTCGGGTGACGAGTGGGCGCACCCGTACCCGCGGTCGGTGGGCGCGTATCCGGGTAGGGTGCAGCGGGCCGGGAAGTACTGGCCGCCGGTGCGGCGCATCGACGGCGCGTACGGCGACCGGAACCTGGTGTGTTCCTGCCCGGCGCCGGAGGCGTTCGAGGGCTGACGTCGCGTGACGCCGGGGCGGTGGTGCCGCCCCGGCGGGCGTGCCGACCTGGGCGGGGGTTGTCCCGACCGGGGGACTAGCCTGGATCGGCGCGTGCGAGGTGCGTGACGCAGCGTGACAGGGTCAGGCGACGAGGGCGTGTCGGGCCGGGCCGCGGTGGGGGGCGATGCTGCTGCCGTCGGGGAGGAGTTCGCCGGTGTCCTCGAAGACGATGACACCGTTGCAGAGCAGGCTCCAGCCCTGCTCAGGGAAGCAGGCGAGGACGCGGGCGGCTTCCCGGTCGGTCGCTTCGGCGGAGGGGCAGGTGGGTTGGTGCTGGCACATCGGGATCTCCGGACTGTGGGGGCACTGTGTCATGGTTCACATGACCAGTGACGCACAGTACCAAGCGAAAGCGGCCCGCATCGAGCAGGTATGCGCGTGGTTTTTCCGAAATCCACTGAACGGATGAGGGTCGATGGGCCGGACGGCGTGGAAACGCTCCCAGGGCTAGGGGTCGACGTGCCGGGTGCGCCGGCCGACTGCCGCCGCACGCTCGTCGAGCGGGCCCGGTGGCAGTGGCGGCCCGCCAACGGCGGAGACCCGGCGGCGCGGGCCGAGGAGTTCCTCGCCGCGCACGGCCTGCCGCTGCACGACCTGGCCCGCCCCGCCTCCCGCCACGACCCGACCGGGGTGTGCGGCGCCGCCCTCTACGTCTCCGCCGCCGCCGGCGCCGCCCTGATCGGCGCGCCCCCGGGCGCCGCCAACCCCGCGCCCGCCCTGCCGGAGATGGCCGTGGTCGTCTACGGCCACGACCCGGCCGCGGTGGCGTCGAGCCGCCCGACCGCGGCGGGCGCCACGGCACCCGGCGCGCACTGGTGGCGCGGCGACTGGGCCGAGAGCTGGACGCCGCGCCAGCACGCCGACGCCGTGACGGCGGTCCGCGCGGCGATCGGCCGCGGCGACGTCTACCAGGTCAACGTCGTCGGCCACGCCGCCGCCCGCTACAGCGGCGACCCGCTGCCGGCCCTGCGTCGGTTGGCCGCGCTGCCCGGCGCCCGCTACGGCGGCACCCTCACCGGTGCGGGCTGGGCGATCGGCTGCGCCAGCCCGGAGACCCTGGTGGAGTTGGCCGACGGGCGGCTGATCACCAGGCCGATCAAGGGCACCCGACCGGCCACCGCCGCCGGCCGCGCGGCGCTGCTCGCCTCGGTGAAGGAACGCGCCGAGCACGTGATGATCGTCGACCTGGAACGCAACGACCTGGCCCGCGTCGCCCGCACCGGCAGCGTGCGCGTCGACGAGCTGTTCGCCGTACGCCGCTGGTGCGACCTGTGGCAGGCCGAGTCGACGGTCTCCGCGGCCGTCGCCGACGGGCTCGGCCTGGCGGACCTGCTGCGCGCGGTCTGCCCCGGCGGCTCCGTCACCGGCGCCCCGAAGCTCGCCGCCCTGGACCGCATCGCCGCGCTGGAGCCCGTGGGCCGGGGCGCCAGCATGGGCGCGCTCGGCTGGGTCGCCCCGGGGCGCATCGACCTGGGCCTGACGATCCGCACGGCCGCCGTGGACGGCGACCGGGTGCACGTGTGGGCGGGCGGGGGCATCACCTGGGGCAGCGATCCCGACGCCGAGGTCGCCGAGGCCGCCGCGAAGGCCGCCCCGCTGCGCGCCGCCCTCGCCGGTCCCCGGACGCCGCCGACGCGCCCGTGACGGCCGCCGTCGGGCGACGCCCCGACCACGTGCCGCAGGCCGGATGCGCGCCGCCGGCGCCGCACCCGGTGCGAGGGGCGCCGCACCCGCCACGTCCGCTGAGCCGTGCCGTGCCGTGGCGGGTGGGCGGAGCGGGTCTCGTCAGCGGCGCCCGGCGAATCAGCGGCGCCCGGCGAAGTCGTCCAGCGCCGCCACGACCCGCTGCGCCATGCCGTTGGCGGATCCGTGTCCGGCGGTCTCCAGCAGTTCCAGCCGGGCGTCGGGCCAGGCCTGGGCCAGCTGCCATGCCACCTCCGCCGGGCTGCTGATGTCGAGCCTGCCGTGCAGCAGCACGCCGGGGATGCCGGCCAGCCGCCCCGCCTCGCGCAGCAGTTGCCCCTCCGGCAGGAAGCACCCGTTGCGCCAGTAGTGGGTGACGAGCCGGGCCTGCAGCATCCGGAACACCGGGTCGTCGTAGCGGGGGTCGGGCCGGTGACCGGGGGCGGTGGCGACGTGGGTGTCCTCCCAGTCGCACCACTGCCGCGCCGCCCGCTCGCGCACCGCCGGGTCCGGGTCGGCCAGCAGCCGGGCGTACGCGTCGGCCAGGTCGCCGTCGCGCTCGGCCGGCGGCACCCCGTCACGGAAACGCGCCCACTCGGCCGGGAAGACCCGCCCCATGTCGCGGGTGAGCCACCCGATCTCCCGCCGGGTGCCGGCGGTCACGCTGAACAGCACCAGCTCGCTGACCTGTCGCGGGTGCCGCTGCGCGTACGCCAGGGCGAGGGAGGCGCCCCAGGAGGAGCCGAGCACCAGCCAGCGCTTCACGCCGAGGTGTTCGCGCAGCAGTGCGATGTCGGCGATCAGGTGGTCGGTGGTGTTGGTGGACAGGTCCACGTCCGGGTCGGCGGCGTGCGGGGTGCTGCGACCGCAGCCCCGCTGGTCGAACAGGACCACCCGGTAGCGGGCCGGGTCGAAGAAGGTACGCCAGCCGGGCGTGCAGCCGGAGCCGGGCCCGCCGTGCAGCACGACGGCGGGCTTGCCGTCGGGGTTGCCGCAGGTCTCCCAGTAGACGAGCTGGCCGTCACCCACGTCGAGCATCCCGTGCGCGTACGGCTCGACCAGGGGATATCGCTCGGCCATGATCCGTTCCTCCCTCTCACGTCGAATGCAACAGTGCTGTTACGTTAGCGGGGTGAATGACGCACCGGAACGCGAGGCCCTGGGGACGCTGCTGCGCCACGTCCTCGACGTGCTCGACGGCGACGTCGCCGCGGTCTACGCCGAACGGGGCCTGGCCGACTACCGGCCCCGGTTCTCGCCACCGCTGCGGGTGCTGGTCACCGACGGTCCACTGCCCATCCGCGACCTGGCCCGCCGCGTCGGGGTCACCCACTCGGCGGCCAGCCAGACCGTCGCGCAGATGGCCCGCGCCGGCCTGGTCGACCTGGCCCCCGGGGCGGACGCCCGGCAGCGCATCGTGCATCTGAGCGCCCGGGCCCGCGAGCTGCTTCCGCTCATCGAGGCGGAGTGGGCGGCGACGACCGCCGCGATCCGCGAACTGGACACGGAACTACCGGTGCCACTGGCCGACGTGCTGCACGAGGTGCTCGCCGCGCTGCGCCGGCGGCCGATGCGCCAACGCATCGCCGACGCGGGCCTGCCGCCCTCCCCGGACCCGCCGCCGGCCGCACCACACCGACGGCGGCCGACCCGCCCGCAGGCCCCGCGCGCCGGCTCCGCACCCGATGTCGGCAATTTGTCCTGACGTGCGCCGGCCAACGGTCGCAGACTGTGCCGGTGGCCATCACCCTCACCGTCCGCGTGGTCGACGCCAACCTCGGCGCGGTGCCCGGCGCGCTCGTCGTGCTCGACGGGGGACAGGGGACCACGGACGGGGCCGGGCGCTGGAGCACCGTCGTGTCCCACCAGCCGACGGTGCCGCAGATCCGGGTCAGCCATCCCGCGTACGTCGCCGAGCGGGTGACCTTCACCGGAGACATGCGCTCCGCCACGTGGGACAACTCCCTCGCCCGCCGCGCGGTCTCCGGCGACGACGTGACGATGACCGTGACGCTCGGGCGGATGGATCCGTCGCCGGTCGTCACGCTGTCCGACGCCGACGTCACGCGGATCATGGCCAGCCGGGGGCGCGACCCGAGGGCCGCACGGGTCGTGGGCTGGCCCAACAACTCGAAGATCCACACCTACGCGGGGCACTACAACAACACGCTGACGTTCCGTCAGGCCAACCGGGAGCTGTTGAAGCCCGCGGCCGCCGTCGAGAGCGACGCGGGCTGGGACCGGTTCGGCGAGAAACGTGAGGTCACGGTCAACATCGCGGCGTTGAGCCGGTTCCACTTCCTGGAGTACGCGGCGACGCAGTCCGATCCGAAGTTCGTCGTCGCCGTGGTGTCGCCGAACCTGCCGGACCCGGAGCCCGTGCCGAGTCTGGACTTCGTCGTCTACTGCAGCCCCAGCACCGGCGACTACACCGCCCGGTACCCGTACGGGCTGGTCAACGCGGCGGCGCCACTGCAGGAGTACCTGAACCTGGCCAGGAAGTACCTTCTCGACGAGGCCTTCTTCGCCTTCCAGTCGCTGGGCTGGGGCAACCGCTCGGTGCTGGTGATGCCGCTGTTCCCGCAGGGGCGGTGGGGCCCGTTCGCGACCGGCGAGGGGCTGCTGCGGATGCTGCGTGAGGTCGCGGTGTTCCTGCACCGGCAGTGCCGCACCAGCCGCCTCGGGCTGCGCAAGCCCGACGCCACCGCGCACGAGTTGGCCGGGCCCAACCTGCGGACGATCTTCCCGCCGCTCTACTCCGGGGACTTCGGCGCGGTGCCCGGCATCGGGCAGGTGGCGGTCGCCGGCTTCAGCCAGGGCATGGGTGCGGTGAAGGACCTCATGTCCGACCTCACCTTTCCCGTGGGGCTCAACTCCACTCTCTGGGGCGTGCCGATGGGTGGCGGCACCGACGGCCGGCGGGAGTGGGCCCGCGCGTTTCGCGAGGTGTGGGACCTCGACGGCCACCACAGCGGCACCGGTGGTTGGCGCGCCTACCTCGACCTGCTGCGGGTGTGGTTCAACCACGACCCGGGCCGGGTCGTACGCAGCTACCACTCGGGGGACACCGGCCCGCCCGACCCGCTGACGGACCCCCATCCGGTGTGGAAGGACCTGCGCGGCGGCGGCCTCGACCTCGACCGTCCGACGCCACCGGCACAGGGCACGTTCTGGGCGCGACTGCTGCAGAACGCGCGCTGGACGGACCTGCGGGTGTCGAACCCGTACGTGCACGGCGGTTCGGGACCGCAACTGCCGGTGTTCCTCGACCCGCACCACACCATCCCCCGGATCGGGTTCTCGCACGCCCTGTCGATGACCACACTCGGCCGGGCGACGGCGACACGTCCCTAGGCCGCCTGCGGCGGACCCGCGTGGCGAACAGGACAGACGGACATCCGATTACGGAAGGATGTGAGCCCGTCACAGATCGTACGATCCTGGCGTCACCCCCGCGCATCGGTCGAAGGGGCATCATGGCGATCACTGTCACGTTCAGCGGCAAGACCCCCGTCGCCGGGGCCGACCCCGGCTACCGGATCTGGTCCTACACGATCGAGCCCAACCCGCCCGGGGAGATCCCGGCCAACCAGCGGATCGCCCTCGGTCTGCCACGCGACATGGACGTCCGGGACCCCGGCGAGTTCCCGAACACCCCCGCGCTGGCCCACATGTTCCTGGTCCGCGAGGCCGGCTCGTCGCGTCAGTACGCCGGCCGGGTCACCAGCTCGGCGGGCACGCAGACCATCTCGTTCGTCGCTCCGGCCGTCGAGGCCACCGCCGAGACGCTGCTGGTCAAGCTGGTGACCGGCCAGTCGCCGGCTCCGCTGCCCTTCGCCACCGTCCCCGGCGGCACGTCGGCGCCGGCGCAGGTGCTGACCGCGCCCGTCAACGGCCCGCCGGTGCACACCGGCCGCCCCCTGACCGCGTTCGCCGGCACCCTGCCGTACGCCAGCGAACTGTTCGGCATCTACCAGCCCCTGGCGGGCTGGTTCGGCATGCAGAACGCGCTGCGCGTCGCCCACGGCGCCACCGACCGCGCCCTGGTGGACCTCAACCACGAGTCGTTCGCCAGGGCCGAGGCCGCGAGCACGCTCGACGACGCGGCGCTCACCGCCCTGGCGGAGCACTTCGACGCCCCGATCCGTGGGGTGCTCTCGCCGGTCGGGCTGGTGAATCTCTTCCGGCAGTACTTCTTCGAGTTCGACACGTTCCTCGGTCCGCCCGCCGGGCACCTGTGGCTCAGCCCCGGCGGCACCGTGGAACTCGTCGAGACCAGCACGCGACGCACCCTGGTCGAGAAGACCGCCGAGCAGTTCGAGGAGACCACCCGCAAGGTCGAGGAGAGCCTGACGGAGCAGGAGGACATCGCCAACGCGGTCAAGGAGGACAACGCCAACGACACCAAGCTCGGCGTCAGCGCCTCCGGCGGCGCCAACGTCGGTGTCTACCACGCCGACGCCAGCGCCAGCTTCAGCCTGAACGCCACCGTGAAGCGGTCCTCGGAGGAGACCCACAAGCACTCCCGTACGCAGAGCGCGAAGGTCACCAGCGAGATCAAGAGGAACTACAAGACGACGTTCAAGACGGTGACCGAGAGCACCGACCTGTCCAGCCGCCGCTACCTCGTGCAGAACACCACGGGCAAGCTGGTGAACTACGAGCTGCGGCGCAAGATGCGCAAGGTCGGTGTGCAGGTGCAGCACATCGGCGGGCGGCTGTGCTGGCAGGTGTACCTCCCCGCGCCGGGCCGCAACCTGGGCCTGGGGGATCTGGTGCACATCGTCGCGGCGCCGGACCTCACCGCCCTCAGGAAGCCGGAGCCGCCACCGCCGCTCGTGGCCAGGACGACCCCGTTCACCGGGACGTTTCCCATCCGGAAGGTGCGGGCCACCCAGGACCCGCCGGAAGCGGACATGGAATTCGTGCACCACACCGCCCCGGACGCCGAGGGGATCACCGACCACGACAACGCCATCCACGCGGTGGCCCGCATCGACTTCACTCCGTCGCCGCCCGAGCGGGGCTACAAGCTGAAGGACGCGCGACTCGTCGCTGTCGCCCCGGGTCGCGCGTTCGTGCCCGACCTGATCCGCACCAACCAGGAGCAGACCGGCTTCGCGGTCTTCGCGAAGTTCTTCCATTCGGGCGACCTCAGCCCGATCAGCCTGACCTTCGACGTCACGTGGGACCCACCGCTGACCAGCGACGCCCACGAGCGGTACAACGAGGAGTCGAAGGCCTACCAGGCGCAGGTGACGGAGCTGCAACGCACGGCGTACGCCTCGGCCGTGCGGGACCGGCTCGGTCTGGTCAGCGCCATGCGTCCACGGCCCTCGCAGGACCTGCGCACCGAGGAACGCCAGGCGATCTACGGGAGCCTGATACAGAAGCTGAAGCCGTTCGATTTGTTCGCGGACCTGTATCTGGGCTCGGAACTGCTCCGGCAGATCTTCGACGTCGACGAGATGCTGTACTTCGTGGCACCGGACTACTGGCGGCCCCGCGAGGTCACCCCGCCGCCCACCACTCCGCCGGTGCCTTCCCCGCCCACTCAGACCAGCCTCGGCAAGTACCCGGTGCGGGACCCGAGCGTCCTCGCGGACCGGACCGTGGTCACCTGGTATTCCCACACCGACTGGACGAAAGCGATGAATCCGGACGGCACGGTCTCCGACGAGTGGCGGGTCAACTACCTCATCACCGAGCAGACCCAGCCCGCTCCCTCGGGCAGCTCACTGGGCTGGTTGATCCAGGCCGACGGCGACGCGCGCCGCAACGAGTTCCTCAACGCCGCGTGGGCCAAGGCGGTCCTGCCGGTACGACCCGGGCGCGAACAGGCGGCGCTCGAGTGGCTCAAGCAGGCCGACGTGGAGGGGCAGGCCGCGCTGGGACTCGCCTACCCGTTCCAGGAGGGCGATCCCGAGGAGTACCGGAACAAGACGGTCGGGCAGGTCCTGAACATCCTCGCGCTCAAGTTGCAGAAGGAAAACACGCAGATCGCCAACACCCTCGTGGCCGAGAAGGTCTTCGAGACCGGGTTCGACCCGCTCGACGGCGGCTTCCGCCCGGCGGCCCCGTACGAGATCTTCGACCAGTGGATCGAGGTGCTGCCCACCGACCAGGTGGTGGCGGTGGAGGTGAGCTACGACCCCAGGACCGGCCAGCAGCTGTGACGCCCCGCGCACCGGCTCGGGGCGTCCGTCACCGGCCGAGGCCGCGGTAGCGGCGTACGGCCAGGGGCCCGAACACGGCGATCAGCAGCAGCGGCCACGCCACGGCGAGCGCGATGGCGTGCTCGGCCGGAAACGACCCGCCGCCCCCGCCGGGGTTACCGAACAGCTCCCGGCAGGCCGCGACGGTCGCCGACAGCGGGTTCCACGCGGCGATCGCGGCGAGCCAGCCGGGCATGGTGTCGGGGGAGACGAACGCGTTGGAGGCGAATCCGAGCGGCCAGACCAGTGTCTGCAGCATCACCACCGACTCGGGTCTGCCCAGCACCAGCGCCAGGTGGATGCCGACGCAGATCAGGGCGAAGCGCAGCAGCAGGAGCAGCCCCACGGCGGCCAGCGCGGCGGGGGCCCCGGACCGCCACTGCCAGCCGATGGCGGCACCACAGGCGAGCACGACGGCCAGGGCGGCCCCGCCGTGCAGCAGGTCCGCGACGGCGCGGCCGGTGAGCACCGCCGAGGACGCCATCGGCAGGGACCGGAACCGGTCGGTGACGCCGCGCGCGGTGTCGGTGGCCACGGCCACGTACGTCGACTCGATGCCGAAGACGACCGTCATGGCGAGCATGCCGGGCAGCAGGAACTCCCGGTAGTCGCCGCCGCCGGGCACGCTCAACGCGCCGCCGAACAGGTAGGCGAACATCAGCACGATCAGCACCGGGAAGAGCAGCCCGGCGACGAACTGCCCGGGCTGGCGCCGCCAGTGCGCCAGCGCCCGGCCGGTGAGGGTGACGCTGTCGGTGACGGCCCGGCACAGGTGGCGCGGCCCGGGGTGTGCGCTCGTCACGCTCATGGGCGCACCTTCTCGTCGTCGCAGCGGGCGGTGGGGGAGTCGCCGCCGGTGAGCCGCAGGAACACCTCGTCGAGGGTGGGGCGGCGTACCGCGACGTCGGCGGCGGCGAGCCCGGCGTCGTCGAGCGCCCGCAGCACGGCGGCCAACGCGGCCACCCGGGCGGTGACACCGACGCTGAGGCGCAGGCCCGCCGCGTCGACGAGCGGGGTGGCGCGCACCGCGGCGCCGACGACGCGTACGGCCCGGTCCAGGTCGGCGGCGCGCGTCAGCACGACCTCGACGCGGTCGCCGCCGAGCGCGGTCTTCAGCTGTTCCGGGGTGCCGTCGGCGATCACCCGGCCGGCGTCGACGACCCGCACGGTGTGGGCGAGCTCGTCGGCCTCCTGCAGGTACTGCGTGGTCAACAGCACCGTGGTGCCGTCGGTGACGAGCCGGCGCACCGCGTCCCACACCTGGGCCCGGGCACGCGGATCGAGGCCGGTGGTGGGCTCGTCGAGGAAGAGCACCGGCGGGTCGAGGATCAGGCTCGCGGCGAGGTCGAGGCGTCGGCGCATCCCGCCGGAGTACGTGGCGACGGGCCGGTCGGCGGCGTCGCTCAGGCCGAAGCGGGTGAGCAGCTCGGCGGCCCGGGCGCGGGCGCGCGCGCCGCCGAGGTGGTGCAGGCGGCCGAAGAGCACCAGGTTCTGTCGGGCGCTGAGCACCTCGTCGAGCGCGGCGTGCTGACCGACCAGGCCGATGCGGGCGCGGACCCGCTCGGGGTGGCGCAGCACGTCCGCGCCGGCCACCCGTGCCGTGCCGGCGTCGGGCCGCAGCAGGGTGCTCAGCACCCGTACCGCCGTGGTCTTGCCCGCCCCGTTCGGCCCGAGCAGGCCGCAGACGGTGCCGGCGGGCACCGTGAGGTCCAGGCCGGCGAGGGCATGGGTGTCGCCGTAGCGCTTGCGCAGCCCCTCGGCCTCGATGGCCGGTCCGTCGTCGCGCATCCGCGCCCTCCGCTCTCGTACGCAGTACCGTACAGCATACGGTACGACGCACGGTAAAGTGCCGGCATGACCGAGTACAGCGGCACCGGCGACCCGGCGCGCAGCCTCGCCCTGCTCTGGCGCACCCGCGAGCGCACCAGCCGCAAGGGCCGGCCCGACCTGTCGGTGGACCACATCGTGCGCGCCGCCATTGACGTGGCCGACGCCGAGGGCCTCGCCGCCCTGTCCATGCGCCGCGTCGCCGAGCGGCTCGGCGTGGGCACCATGTCCCTCTACACCTACGTCCCCGGCAAGGGCGAACTACTCGACGTCATGCTCGACACCGTCTACGGCGAGACGGCCCGCCCCGACGACGTACCGGGCGGCTGGCGCGGCCGGCTCACCCACATCGCCCGCGAGACCTGGGCGCTCTACCTGCGCCACCCCTGGCTGCTGCAGGTCGCCACCACCCGCCCCCCGCTGGGTCCCAACGTCATCGCCCGCTACGAGTACGAACTGCGCGCCGTCGACGGCATCGGCCTGAGCGACCTGGAGATGGACGCCGTCGTCACCCTCGTCTCCGGCTACGTCCACGGCGCCGTACGCAGCGCCGTCGAGACCGCCCAGGCCGCCGCGCACACCGGCATGACCGAACAGCAGTGGTGGCAGGCCCACGCCCCCTATCTGGAGAAGGCCCTCGACCCGCGCCGCTACCCCCTCGCCGCGCGCGTCGGCACCGCCGCCGGCCAGGAGTACCAGGCCGCCGCCGACCCCCACGGTGCCTTCGAGTTCGGCCTGGCCCGCATCCTCGACGGCATCGAGGCCCTCGTCGCGACCCGCCCGGACCCCGCCACCACCACCGACGGGCGATAACCTTGCCGGCATGACGATGCGCCCCATCAGGATCATCGGTGACCCCGTGCTGCGCACCCCCAGCGAGCCCGTCACCAGCTTCGACGCCGAACTGCGCGCCCTGGTCACCGACCTGATGGACACCCTGCTCGGCGCGCCCGGACGCGCCGGCGTCGCTGCCCCCCAGATCGGCGTCAACGCCCAGGTGTTCGTCTACGACGCCGACGGCGAGCGCGGCCACCTGGTCAACCCGACGCTGGAGCTGTCGCAGGAACTGCAGGACGACGACGAGGGCTGCCTGTCGATCCCCGGGCTCTACTTCCCGACCCCGCGCGCCCTGCACGCCACCGCCCACGGCTTCGACCAGCACGGCGAGCCGCTGAGCATCTCGGGCAGCGGCTTCCTCGCCCGCGCCCTGCAACACGAGACCGACCACCTCGCCGGGCGCCTCTACGTCGACACCCTGCGCGGAGACGCCCGCCGCAAGGCGCTGCGCGAGATCCGCGCCGGCCGCTTCGACTCGCCCAGCCGCCACGGCTGACCCCCGGCACACCCCGCCCTCTCCGCTCACCAGGCCGGGTTCGGCGGTTGGAAGCAGCGCGTTGTCTGCGGCAGAAGCGCGCCCCTGACCTCGGCCAGTACCAGCGTCAACGGCTGCTCGGGACGGTGCCGTGCCCCCGCTCGCCACCGCAGGCAGGTCGGGTCGTGGCATGCGCGTGCCTCTGCCGCCAGGCGGGGCCGGCTCTATCGGTGGCGGGTGATGAGGCCGGCAGCGGCGTCGAGCCGCTCCACCTCCCTCTGGTTGAGCGCCGGGTCGGCGCGCCGCATCGTGACGGCCTGGTCCAGCACGGACAGCGGGTCGCCACCGACGCGGTCGAGGAAGGCATTCAGCAGCATCGCGGCCGGCGACGCCAGAGGATGCGCCTCATGGCCCCACGCTTGGGTAGCTGACCCAGGACCACAAATACTTGATCTTGATGCGGTTTCATTTGGTCGGGCGCTTGGATGACTGGTCCCGCCCGCCAACATGGACCATGGTCTTGGCTTATGGGGGCGACGGTGGAGGTGGGCCGGTGACGTTCGTCGCGCTGCACGCCGACCGCGGCCGGGTGGACGCCACGCTCGATGACCTCGGGTGCGGATGGGTGTGGTCGGAGATCCACCGACGGCGGCCGCGTGTGCGTCTGTGCTGCCAACAGTGCGACCACCCCGTGCACGCCAAGGTGTCTTCGGGCGGCCTGCGGTTCTTCGCGCACGACCCGGAGCGCCGCCCGGACTGCCCGGCGGCGCGCGAGACGATGGAGCACCATCTGCTGAAGCTGGAGTTGGCCACCGCGGTGCGGTCGACCGGATGGCGTGCCGAGTTGGAGGCGACCCGGCCGGGCGCGCAGTGGCGCGCCGACGTGCTGGCGGTCTCGCCCGACGGCTGTCGCACGATGGCGTGGGAGGTCCAACTCAGCTCGATTACCGCTGAGGAGATCGCCGAGCGCAGCGGCCGGCTCGACGGCGCTGGGGTGCCGGTCTGCTGGGTGGGGGTGAAGCCCCGTCGGTGGGCGGAGGAGGTGCCGTCCGTCGTCGTGCGGCCACCCGCCGAGCGCGGCCAGGCGTGGAGGGTGACACACGGGCTGTTCCGATTCGATGGCGCGTGGTTGCCCGCCGAGGTGGACCTGGCACCGTTCGTCGGCTGGGTTCTGTTCGAACAAGTCATCTACTACGACGATGTGCTGCGCCGGGTGTGGACTGCTCCGCGCTACGCGCGACGGGCCGCCGAGACCCAGGCGGACCGAGTCGCGCAGTGGCGAGCCGACCAGCAGCGTGCTCGGGAGCTCACGGCGTGGATCGAAGGTGCGAAGCAGCGCATCGTCGCAGCCGAACGCGAGGCGGCGGAACCCGGCGCGGTAGCAGACCGTGGTCCAATAACTCCCGAGCGGGCCTTCACCATCAGGATCAACCGATGAGGCGTCCCTGTGGCCGTTGAGGTTAGGTGACCGCCGAGGCACTCTGATTCGGATAACAGCCTATTATCTCGTACATGACCTCCTGCGCGGCCATCATGACCAGCGGCGCCGCATCCGACCGCGGTGCGCGACTCGCGCATGTTATCCGGTACATCACTGCGGGCCGGTCGTGAGCGTCGACAAGTCGGTCGTCACGCTCTGGACGTCGGTGGACCGGTTCCTGTCCTCGGCCAGGTGCCGCAACCCGTCGACCCGCCGCACTTACAGCGACGCTCTTGACCGGATTGCCGGCCACGTCGGCGGCGACCGGCCGCTCGCTCAGATCACCGACGACGAGGTCGGTGCCGCGCTCATGACCCTGTGGGGTCAGGCAGCCCCGTCGACGTGGAACCAGCGCCGCGCCGCGACCGGCTCCTTTCTCGCCTGGTGCACCAAGAACGGGTATCCGGCACCGGTGCTGCCGGCCGGCATCGAACGCCAACCCGAGCGGCGCGACGAGACCCGCGCGATTGACCGTGCCGCGATTGAGCGGCTGCTGACGCGCCGGGACGTGCCGCTGCGGGAGAAGACGCTGTGGCGGATGCTCTACGAGACCGCCGCCCGTGCCGGCGAGATCCTCGCCTTGAGCATCGAGGACCTGGAGCTGGACGCCCGTCGCGCCCGGGTCACCTCCAAGGGCGGCGCCACCGAGTACGTGTACTGGACGTCCGGCACCGCGCACCTGCTGCCCCGGCTCATCCGAGGCCGCGACCGCGGCCCGGTGTTCCTGTCCGAGCGTCGCCCCGGCCCGGCCCGCCGCCCACCGGCCAAGGACCTGTGCCCGCACACCGGCCGTGCCCGCCTCGGCTACGACCGCGCCCGGATCCTGCTCGACCAGCACACCCGCACCGACACCAGCCCCGGTTGGGACCTGCACCAGCTGCGGCACTCCGCAGCCACCCACCTCGGCGAAGCCAACGCGGGCCTTCAACTGATCATGGCGAAGGGGCGGTGGCGCAACCCGCGCACCGCGATGCGCTACGTGCGCCCTGGTGGTGAGGCCGTCGCCGAGGTGACCGAGCTGCTCGACGTCGCTCCGCCGCGCCGCGGCTGACACAAGCCTCATTGCTGGTTCGCGCCGGCACTGCCGCGTCTCAACGCTTTCTGCGTTGCTCCTTCACGTTTCGTGTCGGCAGCGGAGAGTGGTGGGGCGGCGGGCCCGCCCTACTGGCAGAGACCGCGTGGCGGAGCCGCAGCCGTGCTTCTGCGCGGGGTGGTGAGCGTCTCCGGGGGCTGAGGAAGGGTCGGTGCGGCGATCGGCGCTAACGATGATCCTCCTCGAACCTTGACGTAGGCCAGCACAGCACGCTGAGCACTCTTCGCGGTTATCTATTGACGCAACGTAACGTAGATAAATCGAATTGTCTCGATCTATTGGCGGGAGGCTCGCTATGGTCGCAGGCCTCAGCAGGCGAACGATGCTTCTCGCCGCGGCGACCGCCGCGTCGGTGCCGATCCTGGCGGCCGATATTCCTCATTCCCCGGCCACGCGAGTCCTGCCGCCGGACGCTGCGGCCCGACTGGTAGCGCACCGTTGGACGAGGCTGCTGGGTGAGTTGACCGGACTTGCCGGATCCAGCCCGCCCGGTGGCGCGCGCATCTACGCCTATGCCACCCTCGCCGAGTACGAAGTGTGGCGCCGGATCGCGGCAGGTGGGGACGCCGCACGAGGCTCGGACGGCATCGCCGCCAAGCTGAACGACGCTCCTCCGCTGCCGGCCGCGCCTGCGGGTCTCGACCTGGCCGCCGCAGTGGCGGCGACCTACGCGCGGATGACCAAAGGGCTGCTGCCCGGCACGCATCCGGAGGAACGGATCCAACTTCTGCTGAACCGCGACCTCAACGAGCGGCTCCGCGCCGGCGTCGCCCAGGGCGCCATCACTCGCTCGGTCAACTACGCCGCGGACGTCAGTGACGCGATCCTCCGGTGGGCGCGGACCGACGGACGAGCGGAGGCGTTCAGTCGGCGGCACAGCGCCGCGGCTGAGCTCGGCGCTTGGGTGCCGACCCCGCCGCTGTTCAGCCCGCCCACGGACCCGTACGCGGGAACCGTCCGTACCTTCGCTCTCGCCTCCGTCGACGAGGTTGGCCTCGCCCCGCCACCACCGTTCTCGATCCATCCCACCAGCGCGTTGTACCAGGAGGGGGTGCCCGTAGTCCTGGCGGAAAAATCAACGGATATCGCTGACCAGGGCAAACGTGTTGGGACGTGGCAGGAGGTGGGCGGATCCCTGAAGGGCCCAGACCAGGGGTTCGCCAGGTGTCTGTAGCCCTGTGACCTGCGGTTCTAGTAATCGCGGAAAAACCAACGGATTTGGCTGACCTGTGACAACGCGGGTCGATGATCGTCGCAGTGATGGTTTCCACTACGTTCACGGCGGTTTTGTCCGGTGGCGTAGGGAGTGTGCGATGGCGACGCGGTTGTTCCCCGATGATCAGATGGAGCGGCTGAAGTCGTACCCGGACATCGGCACGGACGAGTTGATCCGGTTCTTCACGCTCACCGCGGCGGACGCGGCGTTCGTCAGCCCGGGCCGTGGACGCGGTCCGACCGACCGGCTCGGCCTCGCAGTGCAGCTGTGCACGTTGCCGTGGCTCGGGTTCGTGCCGGATGAGGTGCGGTACGCGCCGCCGGCGGTGGTGGCCCGGCTCGCGGGCCGGCTCGGCGTCGACCCGCAGGCCCTGGAGCGTTACGGCGAGCGTCCGCAGACGCGCACGGATCATCTACGCCTGGTCTGTGACTACCTGCGATGGAAGTCCGCGCCGACCGGCGGCATCGAGTTGAAGGAGCTGGAGGAGTTCCTGCTGGGGCGGGCGTTGGAGCATGACTCGCCGACGACGCTGTTCAACCTTGCCTGTGAGTATCTGATTGCGAACCGGACGGTGCGGCCCGGGGTGGTCCGCCTGCTGGAGATGGTGGCCACGGCCAGGACGACGGCCAGGACGGTGACTCATGATCTGCTCGCGCCGTTGCTGACCGGGCAGATGACCGCCGATCTGGACCTGTTGCCAAGGGTGGACGCCGGGTTGGGGATGACCCGGCTGGCGTGGCTGACCAAACCGGCGGTGGACGCTACGGCCACCTCGATCAAGACATCGATCGAGAAGCTGACCTGGGTGCGGGCCATGGACGGGCACCTGATCGACCTGTCGATGCTGGCCGCCGAGCGGCGCCGGTTCCTGGCCACGATCGGCCGCCGCTCGACCGGGCAGGCCCTGGAACGGCGTGACGACGAGCGCCGGTACCCGATCCTGCTGACCCTGGTCGCGCAGTCCGCGGTCGATCTGCTCGACGAGGTGGTGGGTTTGTTCGACCAGGCGGTCTCCGCGCGGGAGGCGCGGGCGAAGGGCCGTACCGAGAAGGCCCTGGCGGAGCGGGGTAAGAGCGGCGAGTCCCGGCAGGCGCTGCTGGACATGATCCTGCCGGTGCTGGCCGACCCGGGCATCCCCGACGAGCAGGTCGGTGGGCTGCTGCGCGGGCAGATCGGGATGGGCCGGATCCGGGAGGCCGCGGCGATGGGCTGGCCAGCGTTGCCGCGCGACAACGGCCAGCTGGCGGAGATGAACGCCTCCTACAACTACCTGCGGCAGTTCGTGCCGCAGGTGCTTGCCGCGATCGACTTTCGCGGCGGGCCCGGTGCTGACGAGCTGATGCAGGCCCTCGCCATGCTGGCCGAACTGTCGCGGACCGGTACCCGCAAGGTCCCGGCGGGGGTGCCCGACGGGTTCGTCCCGGCCCGCTTCCGCGACTACTTGACCCGCGCGCAGCGGCAGAACGATGACGTGTCCTACCGGCATTACTGGGAGCTGTGTGTGCTGCTCGGGGTGCGTGACGGGCTGCGCTCCGGTGACGTGTTCGTGCCCGGCAGCCGCCGATATGCCGATCCCAGTTCGTACCTGTTCACCGAACCGGTGTGGGCGACGCGGCGCGACGAGTTCTGCGCGCTGGTCGGCAAGCCCGCCGACGGTCGGGTCGGACTGGAGCAGGGCCTTGAGGAGCTGCACACCACGCTGGGTGACCTGGAGCGGGTCTTGGCGGATACGGGCCCGGACGAGGTGGGGTCGGTGCGCCTGGATGAGCAGGGCAACCTGGTCATCCCTCCGTTGTCGGCCGAGGACGTGCCGGCCGAGGCCACCACGATCAAGGAGGAACTGGCCGGGATGCTGCCGTTCGCGCCGATCGCGTCGCTGCTGATCGAGCTGGACCACCGCACCGGATTCCTGTCATGCTTCACCCACGCTGGCGGCCGTAAGCAGGCCATGTCGGGTGACCTCAAACGCAACATCCTCGCGGTGCTGATCGCGAACGCCACCAACCTCGGGCTGGTGAAGATGGCCGAGGCGTGCGGCGTGCCCTACGACGTTCTCGCCTGGACGCAGGAGTGGTACGTGCGGGAGGAGACCCTGCGGGAGGCGAACACGGTGATCGTCAACCATCACCACGGCCTGGCGTTCGCCAAGGTGTTCGGCGGGGGCACGATGTCGTCGTCGGACGGGCAGCGGTTCCCGACCCGGGGGAAGTCGCTGACTGCGCGGGCGATGAACACGTTCTTCGCCGACGAGGGCCTGTCGACCTACACCCACGTCTCAGATCAGCACTCCACGTACGGCACGAAGGTGATCGTGCCGACCACCCGCGAGGCCCACTACGTCCTGGACGACTTCCTCGGTAACGCCACCGATCTGCCGATCGCCGAGCACGCCACGGACACCCACGGCGTCACGTTGATCAACTTCGCGTTGTTCGACCTGGTCGGCAAGGCGCTGACCCCGCGGATCCGGGACCTGGGCAAAGTCACCCTGTGCCGCGACGACACCCCGACGGTGGTCAATGCCTGCTATCCGCACGCCGGGCCGCTGTTGACCGACCGCCTCGATCAGGACTTGATCGTGGACATGTGGCCGGATCTGCTGCGGATGGCGGGGTCGTTGAAGTTCGGGCAGGCTACCGCGTCGCTGATCGTCGGGAAGTGGTCGGCGGCTTCCCGGCAGAACACCCTGGCCATCGCGCTCAAGGAGTGGGGGACGCTGCGGCGCACCATCCATTCGGCGAAGTACCTGTCGGATCCGGTCTACCGGCGCAAGATCGGCCGGCAGCTCAACAAGGGCGAGTCGCTGCACGCGCTGCGCCGCGACCTGCACTACGCCAACCAGGGCAGCATCCGCCGCCGGCACCTGGAGCAGCAGACCGAACAGGCGTGGTGCCTGACCGTGCTGACCAACGCCGTGATCACCTGGACCACCGAGTACTACGCCATGGCCGTCGATCGGCTGCGCGCCGCCGGGCGTGACATCCCGGACGAGCTGCTGGCGCACATCTCGCCGGCGCACAGCGAGAACATCAACTTCTTCGGCACCATCACCGTCGACATTGAGGCGGAGTTGGCCAAACTCGACGAGCGCGGCGTGCGCCCGCTGCGGGGGTTCGGCCCCGGCGGCCAGTAGCCGAGCGTCTGACCCGCCTGCCAGGTGCCTGCCGATGGGGTGTTGATCAAGCCGATGATGACCGAGTGGCGGGCCCGCGCAGGGCGGCCTGGACATCCGTAAGCCTGGGCACGAACTGCGAGAACTCGTCGACGCGATCCTGCACGTCAACCGCACAGGCACCGCCTGGGAATAGCTGCCCACGACTTCCCTCAGTACAAGACCCGTCCACTTGCTGGAGCCGCCGCCGGCGCCACCGAGAAGATCCATGACCCTGCTGCCATCGACAGGCGTCAGACCAGCAAAGAATCATGAACGGCGGTCATTGACAGCGGCCTACTCGCATCAGCAGTATCGAGTAGGTGCGGGACGGGTTCCGTACACAAATTCACATTCGAAACCCTGGGGAGGTGAATCGATGAGTAAAGGATTCCGAAAGAGCGTAATCGCGGGCGTTCTGACGACATGCGCTCTGTCGACCACGATGATCATGGGTCCGGCGCCCGCTCTCGCGGTTGGCGGCGACTGCACCGCGAAAAAGGAGACGAGCGGGTTGAACAACCGAGGCGGCGCGCTCTGCTCGTCGTTGCAGGCCGATTCGAGGGCTCGGCCCAAGCTCGTCCGGGACCTGGGGCCGGACTACACCGGTGCTTACTTCACGGCGCTCAACGTGTGGCGGTACACCGACTGGTACACCTGCTACTCCGGATGCGAAGGGGCGTATGAGATCACGCACGTCTGATTCATGGCAGGATCGCGTGGTGGGCCAGCACTTCCGGCCCATCACACGAGTCCGCTAGGGAGTGCCATGCTCGTGCTTGAGCAGGTGACCGTCAAATATCCGGATGTCACGCCGCTCGATGGCCTCGACCTCACCTTGGCACCCGGTACAACCGCGATTATGGGTCCGAGCGGCAGTGGCAAGAGCACGCTGTTGCGCCTCATCGCTGGAATACAAGCGCCCACATCCGGCGAGGTCCGCATCGACGGCACCGCCGTGGTCACGGCGTCGTGGCGTTCAGCGGGCGATGCCCGAGTGTCCTTTATCCACCAGGACTACCGGTTGGTGCCGTTTCTGACGGTCGAGCAGAACATGTTGCTGGCAGCTGAGCTGAGGGGTGTCAGCCGCTCGCGGGCGGACGTCGGCTCGATGCTCGGCCGCGTAGCGCTGCCCATGCCGATGCGAGAGCGCCTGCCGGCAAAGTTGTCAGGGGGGCAGCAACAGCGGGTGGCGATCGCCCGTGCCCTGATGGCGGGAACCTCGGTCATCCTCGCGGACGAGCCGACCGGGGCGTTGGACGTGGACAACACCGAGCGGATCACGGACATCCTCGTCGATCTTGGACACCGGGAACGACTGGTAGTCGTGGTCGCGACCCACGACCCGGATGTGGCGCGGCGACTGGACCGTCGCTTCGAGCTGTCCCGGGGCAAGCTGGTGCAGTTGGCATGAGCTCTCGCGTCGGTGGCACGGCGCTGACCGTGGCCTTCGTGCGCCACCGGATGGCGCAGGTGGCTGTGCTCACGCTGCTGGGCTTCATGCTGGGCGGCACCGTTATCGGCCTGGCCGTGGCGCGCAGCAGCGCCGAGCAGGCGATCCAGGACTCGGTTCGCGCCGACATCGGGGGAAACCGCTACGCGCTCCAGACCGGTGATTCCGCTGCGAGCAAAGCCATCGCGACCGTACCGGACGCCATGCCAGTGCAAGATCAGACGGGTGACGTGCTCGCAGGTGACCTCTCCGCACCCGTACTGGTCCGCGCCTACACCAAGCCGTCGTTGCAGCTGGGAATCGTCATCCGGGGCACCCGACCCCGGGATGCGGGCGAGCTCCTACTGTCGGAGTCGACCGCGCAGGCCCTGGGGATCGCGATCGGCGACACCGTTCGGGTGCGAACCGGGGACGGCCAGCGGCCGGGCCGGGTCGTGGGCCTGTCAGTGGATCCGGCCAACCGGACGACGAGCACCTTGGTGCAGCTCGTGGCGGAGTCGGCGCAGTTCCGGCCCACCATCTGGCTCAGTGACACTGACTTCTACACCGTGGCGGCGCTGCGGCCTGTCCTCGATCAGCGCACGGCGACCTACCAGTCCGTCGACACCGTTCTCGAGGCATCCGCGCAGAACCGCCCCCAGTTCCTCAGCGCCATGCGGTTCGTCCCGGCCGGCTGTGGCCTGCTGATGGGCATCCTGCTCGTCGCGGCGGGTGTGGTGCTGTCCCGTCGGTGGCGGCTCGACGCCGACGCGCTGATCGCAGCGGGGATGCCGCCCGCCCTGGCATGGCGCAGGATGCTGTCAGTCGTCTGCGCGACGGTGCTGGCCGGCGAGGTCCTCGGCGGCTGCGCCGCGTCCACGGTCCTGCTTCTCTCGCGCGACCCAGTGTCCGCGTGGGTGGGGCAGCAATGGGTGGGGATCGCGATCCCGTGGCAGGAGCCCGTGGCCCTTCTGGGTCTTACCATTCTGTTCGCGCTGTCGGCCGTGCCGTTGACCCGCCTCGCCGCACGCTGGGCGGAACGCCGCATCCCGCGGCCCTCGCAGGGTCGCTGGGCGACCCTGGCGGGAGCACTGGCCGTGGGTCTCGGCCTTGCCGCGTTGGTGCTCCTGACCCGGCTGTCTCTGGGGCCGCACGGAAGCCACGCGGCCGCGCTCGTGCCGTTGGCGGCCGCTGTCGTCGCGTTCGCACTGCCGTCAGTCGTCGCACCGATCCTCTGCTGGGGACTGCCCACGGCTACCAGGACGCTCATGCGGCACCTGCTTGCGGGTTTGCGGCCGGTTGCGGCCACCGGCGCGGTCGTCATGGTGCTCAGCGGGTACTGGTCGGCGCAGAACACCTACGACGCCAACGTCGGCGAAGCCCTGTCGAGCCCGCTCGAACCGGCTGGTTCCTTCGTCGTGAGCGAGATGCCGGACAACTCGATTGAGGCGTTGGCGGCGTTCTACCGATCGCACGGTGGGCGGCAGGTTGTGCGGTATGCGATCCCCGACGAGTCGAAGGCTCAGCTGCGGGTGACGGCGCCGAAGGTCCTTACGTGCATGTCCAGCCAGCGCACTCTCAATCCCACCGAGGTGACCGACTGCTTTCCCCGGGAGTCGGCGGCGCCGCTCAACCGGGTCATGCTCGGAGAACCGGGGTCGGCGCCACGAGCCGATCCGCACTTGCTGGACAACGGCAAGGTCGGGCTGCTGCTGTTCGCCAGCGGGGACGGGACGGCAACTTCGCTCGCCGACACCCGGGCGGAAGCCGACTCGCAGCTTGGCGGCAACCTGCCCGGCCTGGTGGTCGCTCCGGACAGCGCCGTGGCTAAGAAGTTCGGGCTCACCGCGAACGGGACCAGCGAGGTGCTTCTTCCGGACTTCGCCCGATTGTCGCCACGCGACCAGTTCCTCGTCCGAGCGGCGGCCATTCGTCTCGCCCCGAGCGCGCAGTTGGCCAGCGGAACCGACCCGACGGCCTACGACCGGCTGCGCTCCGTCGCCAACACCGCCAGCTTCCTCGGCGCGACCACAGCAGCGTTGATCCTGCTGCTGGGCGGCGTCGCGTTGGTCGTCGCGCACACGTTGACCAGGCGCACGCTCGTCGACATTGGCGCGGTACCCGGCCGAAGGTGGGGGATCGTCGCTCGGTGGACAGCCGTCCCCTTGACGACGGCGGCGCTGGCCATCCCGCTGGCCATATTCACGGCATCTGGCGGGGGCCAGCGCACGGAAGCGTCATACGGAAGCCTGTGGTTTCTGCCGGGCCTCCTCGGTGCAGCCGCCTCCCTGATCGTCGGGGCGGCGTTCCTGCGACCACCCCCGACGGCCGACGAGTAGACGCAAGGTACAGCGCTGGTGGCACGACCGATCAGGGGAACTCGATCCCGGACCGCCGCCCACACTGGCAGCCAGGTCATCGCATATGGCTCGCGCGATGATCGCCTATTGGAAGAAGATCGCCTTGTGCCCACCGCGACATGTCTCGACCGTGTCGCAGTAACGTTCGTTCGCTTTACACCCGGGCTCCGGTGATGTTCGCCCAGGTCGCATCTGTAACGGAACCCGTGTCCGCGCCTTCGTAACGCGCTCGGGGGTTCGCGATACAGTCACAGGCATGCGGATCGGCTACGGACGGGTCTCCACCCGCGACCAGAACCCCAACGCCCAGCACGACGCACTCACCGCGGCCGGCTGCGAGCAGATCTTTGTCGACAAGGCGTCCGGCAAACTCGCCCGCCGCCCCGAACTCGACAAGGCGCTCCTGGTCGCGCACCGGCCCGGGGATCAGCTCGTGGTCACCAAACTCGACCGGCTCGGCCGCTCCCTGGAACACCTCATCGAACTTTCCGCCCAGCTGCAGCAGCGCGGCGTCGACCTGGTCGTGCTCGACCAGAAGATCGACACGTCAACCGCAATGGGCCGGATGTTCTTCCAGATCCTCGGCTCCATCGCCGAGTTCGAACACGCCCTCATGTCCGAACGCACCCTCGACGGCCTGGCCGCCGCCCGCGCTCGCGGCCGCACCGGCGGCCAGAAACCCAAGCTCACCCCGCGCCAGGCGAAGATCGCGCGGGAGATGTACGAGGAGACCGGACCCGACGGACGCCGACTGCACACCGTGGAGGAGATCGCCGCTGAGTTCGGCGTCACCCGCCCCACCATCTACCGGCACCTGTCCAAGCTGCCCACCGAGGCCGGCTGAACAGAACGGACACCCACCCCACAGTCCTGCGAGCATCGCGGCTGCTTTCCGTCCACTCGTCCAGCGACTTTGGGGCTGGTGACACCTACCCAAGCAGCACAAGTCAGCGACGCCTCGCGCGAACCGAAGCCGGATCACCCAGATCAACTTTTTGGCCCCTCCTCGCAAGATCGTTACTGACCACCTGTTTGCCCTGGTCAGCGATATCCGTTGATTTTTCCGCTAGGACTACGGGCACCCCAGGAGGCGCAGCGGGTCTGCGACGCCGGCAAGACACTCACCGACGAGCAGCGGGACACCGTGTTCTTCTGGGCCGACGCTACGACCACGCAAACCGGGTTCGATGCCCCCGGCGGCACTCCGGGACCTGCCGGCCATTGGCTGTACAACGCGTGCTCCATCGAGCTACAGCACGGGATCGACCCGCTGCGCGGTTGCAGGATTCGCGCCAGCCTCGCGGTCGCGATGCATGACGCGTTCACCGCCTGCTGGCACTTCAAGTTCCGGCACAACCTGATCCGCCCCGAGACGTACATCAACCAGCACATCGACCCCGACTGGCGGCCGATGCTCATGACGCCGAGCTTCCCCGAGTACCCGTCAGGCCACTCAGTCGTCTCGCACAGTGCCGCACAGCTGCTGGGCGCCGCGATCGGCAACCGACCGTTCACCGACGAGACGTTGACCCATCTTGGCATTCCCGGAACCCGGTTCGCCTCGGCGCCCCAGGCTGCCGAGAACGCTTCGGCTTCCCGCCTGTTCGGCGGCTTGCATTTCCCGATCGGCATCACAAGCGGTGCCCGACTCGGTCAGGAGATCGGCGCGCTGGTGGCGCGTCGACTCAACGTGAAGTAGGTAGCGGCAACGAGAGAGGCCCAGATGATGAAACTTCCGCCGCTTCGACGAATCTTCGTGGTGCTGCTGGCGACCGCGGGGCTGCTTGCCGCCTCCGCACCGGCAAGCGCAAGGCCCGACCCGGGCGGCCTCACCGTCATGGACGGAGGATGCGGCGCCTGGCTCGACAACCCGCACTACTCGGGCGGCGCCGGGGGTGTCATCGTCAAGACTCGATACTCCTGCGACCTCGGCTTCACCATGACCGTCACCGGCGCCCTGAGTTACCTGTACTACTGCGGCGGCACCCAGCCAACCGGCAGTCTGGAATCCGGCTGGACCAACAGCCAGGGCTGCCAGCCGGTGCGCAGCTCCAACTACTCCAGCTTCGCCGTCGGTTCCAATCAGACCGTGACCAGGTACACCCCCGATGTCGGCGAGTCCGGCTCTCCGTACAAGGGCTGGTACATCGCATGCACCCGGTACTACCGCACGGGCGTCACGGGCTCGATCCGCGTCTGGAGTCCGCCAGCGTACGTCAATTGGTAACGTGGTCCCATGGACCCGGCGCCTGAGCAACAGGACAACTGGGTGCCGGACCTGCGTACCCTGCGGTGGGCCGCCGCGCAGGTCGATGCCGAAGGACTCGCCGCAGCGATCGCGCACGACGTCCCGCTACGGACCGGCATCCCAGCCGGCCTGACGCAAGAACTCTGGCGCGCGGCGGCCGACGCGGCGTACGAGGCTACCTGGTGGCCGATCCTGCAAGCCGCGCAACGCCTTCGGGACGACCCCGGCCAAACGACCGAGAGTTGAGCGTATTCACTGACCGATTGGGGTGGGCGTCATCGCTGTTCCTCCGTCGGTGCCTCGCTCGTAGTCGATGCGTTGGTCGAGGTCGAGCTGGAACGTGCCGTGCAGGGCCACGTTGGACCAGAACAGCGGGGTCAGGCCGCGCAGATCGTGCTCGGTGAGCCGGGCCGCCCAGTCCGGTTCGGCCAGGACGCGGTCGACCATGCGGGTGTTGACCAGCACGAGCGCGGACTGGAGCAGGTGCAGGGCGAGCATGGAGATCTCCTGGGCCTCGCGGTCGGCGCCGGGCAGCTCGGCCTCGCGGCCGTAGTGGATGGCCACGTTCGCCGAGTTCCACTGTTCGACGACCTGGAGCCCTTCGTGGATTTCGCGGCGCAGCGCGGGGTCGGCGAGGTAGTCGGCGATGAATGCTGTACGGACAGCGCGGCCGAGTTCCTCGATCGCGGCGAGGGTGGGGTGTTTCGGGCCGCGGGTGTTGAACCGGCGCAGGATCTGCTCGGCCTCGGCGGTGCCGAGCTGCAACGCTCGCGCGTACTTGATCATCTGGTCGTATTCGCGGGTGATCAGGTCCCAGTTGATCGCCCGAGTCAGCACCGGCTCCAACCCGGGGTAGCTGGCGCCGTCGTGTGGCCGGTAGAGCCTCGCCGAACCGATGTTCTTGAGCCGGGGCAGCAGCCGGTAGCCGAGCAGGTGGGTGAACGCGAACCCGACCACGGACGCGCCGTGGGTGTCGGTGTAGTTCGCGGTGATCTGCGAGTCGACGTCGGCGGCGTGCCGGATCAGGCCCTCCATCATCGCCGCGACCTCGGATGACGAGCAGGTCTTGAGCTGGGAGTACACGCACACGCTCTTGCGTTCGACGTGCCAGTAGATCATCACGCCGGGGCCGCCGTAGCGGGCGTGCCACTCGGTCATCAAGTTCGACTCCCACGACCCGAACTTCTTCGAGTCGGACGCGCACGCGGTGCCGGCACCCCACCAGCGCGGGTCACGCTCGCGCAGCGTCGCCCCGACCACCGCGGCGATGGCCCGCCGCAGGCCGTCGCGGGTGACGAACAGGTGCCGGGTGCGGCGTAGCTGCGCCTCGGTGACGCCGTGGTCGCCGGAGTGCACGATCCGCTTCACGCCGATGTTCGTGCCCAACGCGAACAGCACCAACAACAGCCGCTTACGCAGCTCGCCCGGGGCCAGGTGCTCGCGGGTGGCGATCGACGTGAACTCGGTGTGCAGATCGGTCAGCCAGTCGGCTTCCTTGAGCAGGTCGAGCAGGCTCACCACACCCCACCGGCGGGTCACCTCCGCCTTGACCGCGTCCAGGTTCGCCGGGACCGGCTGGGCCGGCTGCTTCGACACCGAGATCCACACCTGCCCCTTGCGAGTGCCGACCGACGTTCCGGCCGTACCGGCGCGCATCGCGTCCGCCCACCGGGCCAGCGACGTGTCCACCCGCGACCGCAGCGCGGTGACGAACTCGGTCGGGTCGGTCGGCTGGGCGATCGCGGTGTAGTGCACATCGCGGTGCAGGTCGAAATCGACCGGCAGGTCCGTCTCCGGATTACGCCAGGCACGGGCGCCCTCCACCCAGATCTCCCGCCGGCGGACCGCGTCCCGCAGCGCCTGCAACGCGCACAGCTCGTACGGAATCCGCTCGACCCGACCGCGGTCATCGACGACCGCGGGCCGCCAGTCGGCCTTGACCACCCCGTCCAGCGGCACCCGGTCGGCCCGGTCGTAGTGGGTGAGCCGGCCGTCGCGGTCCTTGTAGCGGTGCAGCACCTCCAGGGCGTCCATCACCGGCCGGTACGCCGTGTTGTTGCACCGGAACGTCAACGCGTCCAGCAGCTTCGGCAGCATCGTGCGGTAGTGGTGCGAGTACGAGCTGGCCAGCACCGTACGCACCCGCTGGCGTCGCCGCGACTCGGTCGCCTTCGCCTCGGCCACCAGATCCTTGAGGGTCTGCTCACCGACCGCCGGGTACACCACGTCGCGGACGATCCCGTCCGGGTGGGCCACCGACACCCCGGCCAGCCGGTACAGCACGTTGTCCTTGTCCGCGACCCGGCGGAACTCGGCGATCTGCTCCCGCTCGACCCGCCGCTCCGCCCGCGTGTTGATCACCCGCACCAGGTCGATGAACAACTCGACCAACGAATCGGTGACCTCGGTCTGCCGGCACCAGCACAACACCGCTACAGATCTTGAATGGCCAGGTTCGTCCGATGTGGTCTGTGTGATGGCCTTGGGCTGGGGTAGATCGATGGGATGAGGTATCCCGATGGAG